>JAUCEP010000002.1:12500-312500 GCA_030348875.1 Ureibacillus composti | reverse complement strand
TGTCTATCTGCTTTATCTGCTGCTACTAACGCAACAGAAGGAATTAAATCTACAAACAATCTTCCATATAACTCTATATAAGTATGTAAATCACCTAACTCGATTTTCCCATCTTCAATCATTTGTGCGATACGAAGACTTTGAGGACCTGCATAAGAAAAGTCTATTTTTCTTGCGATTCCTTCCTCAAAAATATCCAAATGTTCTGGTCTTGAGATACTCGAAATAATCATATGCAAGTCGTGAACTTTTTTTGGATTTACTTGTACTAAAGACTGCGACAAGAATGATGCCTGTTTTTGATTATTTCCTTCTAAAACAACGCGATCACCTGGTTGTATAAGATTCTCTAAAGCTTCTACTATTTTAGTAGTCGGGATGATCACACCATCAACTAAATTTTGTACACTTTCAATACGTTTTTTCTTAGCGTCGTGTCTTGTTGTCCATGATTTCTTGTTTAAGTCGTTAATTAAAACCATTCCATACACCCCTAGATATTAGTTTTGTAAAATATATATACAATCATCAAATCCACTTTTTGAAACTGCCATGCACCGACTTTCTGGAAACGCATTCATTGCTAGTTTACTGAGTACTTCTTTAGGTGGGATTTCAATAAATAGGCGGACTCCATTTTCATACAATACATTGGTCGCATCATGCCATAGAACCGGTCGAGAAATACTAAAAGCTAAATCTTCTTTTATATCTCCCCCTCTTCTTAATAAACGAGCTCTTAAATTCGAAGAGTATGGGATTTTAGGTTGATTAATAACAACTTCATTTAACGCTTTTAAAAGCTCATAACTTACTTCATCAAACAGTGGACAATGAGAAGGAGTTGAAACATTTAATAGTTTTGCTGACATTGCTCCAGCCGTTTGGGAAAAATCAATGACTTTCTGTATTCCATTAATAGAGCCAGAGATGGTTAGTTGGGTAGGAGCATTTCGATTAGAGACATAAACAGGCTGCAAATCTGAATGTACCTTCTCTACTATTTGTTGTAATTTACTTTCATCGAGGCCTAAAACAACACCCATTCCAAAACCACTATCATAAAAGTTTTCCATTAACTCTCCTCTTAAACTAACAATCTTCAATGCATCTTCAAAAGAAAGTACACCTGAAGCAACAGCAGCAGAAAATGCACCTACCGAATGACCTGCAACATAATCTGGAATCGCCCCCTCTTGTTTAAAAATCTCAAATGAGGCAACTCCACAAATTAGAAGGGAAAGTTGGACTGCTTTCGTTTTACGAAGAGCAGTTTCATTATCCAAGTCACTCATCTTCACTTTTAATAAATCTGTTGCCACTTCGATAACTTTCTTAACTTCTTTGTTATTTGGTAGGTCGTGAAGCATTCCTACATATTGTGAGCCTTGACCTGGAAATAAGAAGGCGCTTTTCACTTCTATCACCTCAAAATACTTGATTTCTTACATTAACGATTACATCTTCTGTATGTTTTCTTAACATAGAAACAAGCTCATCAACTTGGTTATTAATTAAAAATTCGTAAATTTTATAATGGTCTTCCCTAGATTTTGAAATGGTTTGGTCATTTTTAAAGTGGATTGATTGAATTCTTAAAAGAGGAAGGACAATTTTGCTATAAATTCCTTCAATAACACTACTCTCGCTAAATTTTAATAAAGTAAAATGAAACTCATAGTTTAAATGGGTATAATCCTTTTTATCCTTACAGCGATCCATATCCCGTAAGATTCGCTTCATCTCGTCAAGTAATGGTTTTTTAGTATGAGGCTCTACAATCCTTTGTGCTGCTAATAATTCCAAATGATTCCGGACATCTAACAAATCTTGAACATCATCAATGGTATACCCCTTTACATAAGCACCTTTTCGAGGGATTCTTTCTATTAGTCCTTCAGTGGCTAATAAATAAATTGCTTCTCTAATAGGAGAACGGCTAGTGTTGAACATTTCAGCATATACACCTTCAACAATCTTATCCCCTGGTTTTAAATCACCATTCAAAATATGTTCCATTATTTTTTCTGCAACTTTACTAGATAATGCATTATCTAATGCATCATTAAAATAATCCAAACAAATTCACACCCTTTATGTTTCCGAATATTCTGTCGACTGTGTTTTTAACAATATTAACTAAAAATAGAGTTAATTTCAATCGAAAAATTAATATTTTCATATCTTTCTAAACTCACATTTAGTCGACAGTATTTTGAAAATGATTATTTTTATGTATTTTCAAAATTCTTTTTTCAGAATTTTTTCAAAATTATACTATTTGATTATAACCTTTATTTTGAAGTCCAATTACTCCACATCAATTTTAGAATAGTATTTCTTATAGGAAAAACCTAACATTACTATGTAAAACTTTCCAAATTGCTTTACTACTAAAACTAAATTTCCAACCCACTCTCAAAAACTCATTAGATTAGAATAACATTACATATTGTAGAAGAAAATATACAATTGACAGAAAATATTTACATAACTTACAATGGAGCAAAATATCCTGATTATGGTATACATGTCAGAATAGTTAAATTCTTGGGGGTGTTATCTTGAAAGCTTTAGAGGGGATCAAAGTTTTAGATTTAACAAGAATACTAAGTGGCCCATACTGCACTATGTTTCTAGCAGATATGGGGGCGGATGTAATTAAAATTGAACCTCCTGGTGGGGACGATACACGAAAATGGGGCCCACCATTTTTAGAAAATGAAAGCGCTTATTACTTAAGTGTCAATCGAAACAAAAAGAGTATTGTTTTAAATTTAAAGACTGATGAAGGGAAAAAGATTTTTTTAGACTTAGTAAAAACAGCTGACGTAGTAGTGGAAAACTTCCGCCCAGGTCTAATGGAGAGATTAGGATTGGGTTACGACGTTTTATCAGATCTTAATCCGAAAATTATTTTAGCTTCGATTTCTGGCTTTGGTCAGTTTGGGAAATACTCTCGCGAACCAGGTTATGACGTAATTGCACAAGGCATGGGAGGGTTAATGTCTGTAACAGGTGAAGAAGGTAGACCACCTGTAAAAGTTGGTTTTTCAATGGGAGATTTAGGATCTGGTATGTGGGCAATTATCGGTATTTTAACTGCCTTACAAGTACGAAATAAGACAAATAAAGGACAATGGGTTGATGCATCCCTGCTCGATACGATTATTGGTTGGCAAACCTATTTAGCAACAGGATTCTTTGCTACCGGAGAAAATCCGAAAGCTTTAGGAAATGCTCATCCATCCATTGTTCCATATCAAGTATTCAAATCATCTGATGGATACTTTAACATCGGCGTTGCAAATGAAAAGTTGTGGGAAAAAACGTGCGACTTATTAAATATCCAGCACATTAAAGTCGACCCACAATACGCAACAAACGCAGCCAGAGTTAAAAACCGAGATCAGCTCATCCCTTTATTAGAGAGTATCTTTATGAAAAATACTACTAAACATTGGATTAGCAAATTTAAGGAAATAGGAATTCCTGTAGGTCCTGTTAATACCTTTAGTGATTTATATGAAGATGAACACGTTTATGATCGTGAAATGGTCCAAACAGTTCAGCATCCAACAATTGGGGAGTTAAAACTAACAGGTATTCCAGTTAAATTATCTGAAACTCCTGGTGAAGTATACTCTGCCCCACCACTTCTAGGCGAACACTCTACTGAAATATTAAAAAGTTTAGGTTACTCAAGTGATGAAATTGAAGAATTATATAAAAACAACGTTTCATATACAACAAATACCGTTTCAGTTAATTAAATAATGGGTCGATGGGAGGAATAGTATGTCATTAGAATTGTTCGCTATTATCTTTTTATTGTTGATGTTTGTTATTGGGGCAATTTTCCCGATTAATATTGGGGTATTAGGATTTGTTGCCGCGTTTATTATTGGTACGATGGTTAGCGGCCTTGATCTTGATACAATCTTTGCTGGTTATCCAGCAGATTTATTTGTATTACTTGCTGGTATTACTTACATGTTCGCCATTGTTCAAAAAACTGGTACGATCGATTTAATTGCCAACTGGGGATTAAAATTAGTACGAGGAAACCTTGGTCTTATTCCATGGGTTGTCTTCTTCTTAGGAACAGCTTTAGCATCAATTGGTACATCTGCAATTGCGTTAGCATCTATTTTAGCACCAATCGTATTGCGATTAGCTTATCGATATAATATTAATGCATTAATGATGGGTGTCATGTTAATTATCGGTATCACTGGTGGTGCATTCTCACCATTGAACCTATTCGGTATTATTGTTAGTGGAGTAATGGAAACACGTGCACTTGATCATCAAGAAGTTATTCTATTTTTAAATACTTTCTTATTCTGTTTCTTAATTGGTTTAATCGTCTATATCTCAATGGGTGGTCTGAAATTATTCCGTTCAAGTACTTCAGAAGTACAGTTACGTATGGCTGCAACAGTTGAAGCTGATGCAGAAGGAGACCTTAAAGACGTAAAATTAAACTGGCAACGTACATTTACTTTATTAGCAATCGCTGTATTAATTGTCTTAGCTTTAGTCTTAAAGTTAAATATGGGCTTCTGTGCATTTATGATTGGGCTAGTTCTTGCATTTATGACACCTAAAATTCAAAGTGAAGTCATTAAATCAATGCCTTGGCCTGCTATTTTGATGGTAACGGGTATTGTAACTTATGTAAGCGTTTTAGAGGAAATCGGTGCATTGCAATATATGACAGATGTTATTGCAAGTTTAAATAACTCATATCTTGCTTCACTTGTAGCTTCTTATACTGGTGGTATTATTTCATCATTCGCTTCAACAACTGGATTCTTATCAGCAATTATTCCTTTAGCTACACCAATTTTACAAGACCCAGCAGTTTCATCAACAGGCGTTATTGCTGCTATTTCCATTTCTTCAAGTGTCGTGGATTTAAGTCCATTCTCAACAAATGGTGCCCTACTTTTATCGAATGCACGACCAGAAGATGAGCGTTCTTATTTCCGTCAACTTCTTGTAATGGCAGGATTGTTCGTACTTGTTGCCCCACTAGTTGCTTGGTTATTATTTGTTGTTATTGGTACTCCTTGGGGATGATTGTTAGAAAAGCGGAGGCGGCTCGTTCACACCCGCGTCGGCAAAAACGCTACACGCGCGAGCGTTGCCGACATGACTCACATCGTGTGAGCCCCAAGCACTTGCCAACAATAACGCCACGTCGTGTGGCATTGTCGGCACTCGTACATCCTTGTACTTTGGAGACGGTTCCGGTGAAGGCGCTTTTTGCCTTCGCTGGAATTGTCGAAGTGACCTAGAGGGTGTAGATGCCGTAGCTAGACACTGTTCAAACTTCGAAAATTTATACTATCTTACGCTTTTAAAATGAGCCACTTAATTGTGGCTCATTTTTTATGTTTTGGTTGTTAGTTTACAGCACTGCATAATAATATTTGCCGCTTCGTTTGCAAGTAGATAAACATGGTATAGTCTAGTCTCATTAATTTTGCTAGGAAAAAAAGGTGAATCACACTCATTAACGACTGCACATAACTGAAAGTCCCCCACCGCTGGGAGCTTTTTATATGTGGACTTGCCTGGACATAAACTACCTTCTCGGAAATAAAGTGTACCTATTTGTTCCTTTTTACCTAAACTAGCATCTACTGCAAAGACAATTGGGTTTTCAAACTTTTTGTAAATCTTTTTAATTGTATATTGTAAGTTTAATGCGTCAACAGGGTATTCTAATGTTCCAAAAACCGGAAATAAACATTGTCCTTTAACTAGCAGACTTCCAACAAGCGGACCAAACGAATCCCCTGTTGACTGATCAGTACCAATACACAAGATTACAACAGTTCTATTTTCCGATAAACTTAAATCTAATAGTTCGGCAATGCCTCCAATAAATTGACCTTTTTCAAACGAATTCACAATTGGAAGTACTTTTAACCTATACTTTTTATCCATATTTGCTCCATGTATGGTTATTTCCTCATTAATATAAAGGTTAACTATATATATTATTTATCCTAACCTTTAGCCTAGGATTTTAACCCAATTCCTTACAAATATGATAAATAGCTGTACTCCCTTCCTTATTAGAGTTCTCTAACTTCCCTATTCAAAAATTCGAGCATCAACTCAACCTCATCTGTAAATATTGAGTCAACTCCTAATGGTAGAAGGCGTTCTGCATGTTCAATCTCATTTACTGTGTAAACTCGTACAATTTCCCCTGCCTTGATGGCTTGTCGTACAGGATAGCGTAAGGCAGATGGTAAAGACACGTGTAATGCTTTAGCAGGAACTTGCATTAAATAATCCCTTAAATTTAATACAGGATTTGCGAATAATGGAGCATTTTCTATGTTTGGGGCTAATTCCGCCACTTTCTGTACTGCCTCATGATCAAATGACGAAAGAATCACTCGGTCTTCCAATTTTCGGGAAGTCACTTCTTGTAATATTAGTTCCTCAATACCTTCGTAGATAAAAATATCAGACTTAATTTCAATATTAATATGAAGGTCCGTATTTGAGAAAATCTCTAACACCTCTGATAATGTTGGGATTTTTTCGCCAGCGAACTCTTCTCCAAACCAAATACCATAATCGAATTGTCGTAGTTGCTCTAGTGTCATGTCTTTCACAAAGCCACTACCATTTGAGGTACGGTCGATTTTTTCATCATGTATAACAACAAGCTCACGATCTTTTGTTAAATGAACATCAAATTCTACTCCATAAATAGGTAACTGAGCGGCGGCACGAAATGCTGCTAATGTATTCTCTGGGTATTTTGCAGAATAACCTCGATGAGCGATAATTTTCATAATTGGAGTTCCTCACTTTTTCTCAATTTATATCTTAAAGAATTATTTCAACACAAATCGACTCTATTCCTACCTATTTACACATACTTTAAATAAACTTAATAAATGTTGTAATAAAGCAAACTAAAAGCATGCCTAGTTTCCTCTCTAGACATGCTTCTTCGTTTTATTCCTTCACTCGTAAAAGTCGCATACTATTGAGTGAAACTAATAGTGTGGCACCCATATCAGAAGCGATGGCAATCCACAGAGTTAGCCATCCGGGAACAACTAATAACAGGGCAATTAACTTTATTCCTAATGCAAAGGCAATGTTCGTTTTTATGATGGTTAATGCTTTACGGCTTAGTTTGATTGTAAATGGTAACTTCGTTAAATCATCACCCATTAACGCTACATCTGCTGTTTCTAACGCGGTATCAGTGCCAGCACCACCCATTGCTATCCCAACCGTTGAAGCGGCCAATGCAGGTGCGTCATTCACCCCATCTCCTACCATCGCCACATTTCCATACTTCGCTCTTAATCGTTTAATGAAATTTAATTTATCTTCAGGCATTAATTCTGCTTGAATGTCAGATACAGCGACATGGGAACCTATTGCTCTAGCTGTGGCCCCATGATCTCCCGTCAACATAATCGTCTTTTTAATCCCCAATTCATGTAACTGATGAATAACTTGTTTACTTGATTCACGAACTTCATCAGCGACGGCAATCACACCTAGAACTTCATTTTCTGTTCCAACCATCATAACGGTTTTCCCTTCATTTTGAAGACCCGATACGTATTGATTATTCTCAGTTGTGAAATTTGAAATCGATAATTCTTCAAAAAGCTTTGGACTTCCAACATAGTAGGTCTTTTCATTAACAGAACCTTTAATTCCCTTGCCCGTAATAGAAGTAAAATCATCAATCACAACATTTGTATAAGAAATATTCGATTCCTCAGCTTTTTTCATGATAGCTGTAGCAAGTGGATGACCGGAGCGATTTTCTAATGTAGTTACAATTGATAGCAATTGTTCTTGATTTTCACGATCATTCAACACGATAAAATCTGTCATAACAGGAATACCTTTTGTTAGGGTCCCTGTTTTATCAAAGGCGATAGCTTTTAATGAGCCCATTTCTTCTAAATAAATGCCACCTTTGATAAGAACTCCTTTTTTTGCGGCATTCCCAATTGCCGACACAATGGATATTGGAGTTGAAATAACTAACGCACATGGACATCCTACTACAAGAACAGAAAGTCCTTGGTACACCCATGTCGACCAGCTTCCATCGAATAATAATGGAGGTAAAATCGCCACTAAAGCCGCAATCACAATAATCACAGGCGTATAGTATTTTGCAAATTTATCAACGAATGCTTGAGATGGCGCCCTTTCTGCTTGGGCCTCTTCTACCAATTCGATAATCTTTGATATCGTTGTATCCTCTACAAGCTTCGTAATTTTCACTTCAAGAAGACCTTCTTCATTTAATGTCCCAGCAAAGACCTCATCATCAATTGTTTTTGTGACCGGAACAGATTCTCCTGTAATCGCTGCTTGATTTACAGTTGAGGTACCAACGATCACCGTGCCATCCATAGCAATCTTTTGCCCGGGTTTTACAATCATAAGGTCTCCAACATCAATCTGGTCAACATGCACCAATAGTTCTTGTCCATTACGGCGTACAAGGGCTTCTTTTGGTGCAATATCCATCAACGAGCGAATAGATTGTCTCGCCTTCTCCATTGAATAGCGTTCCAGTGCTTCACTAATGGCAAAAAGAATTACAACAACGGCTCCTTCTGCCCATTCACCAATAATTGCTGCACCAATAACGGCAATTGTCATTAATGTTCGCATATCAAAATCTAAGCGTTTTAAATTTTGGAAACCTACTTTAAATAATGAAAATCCACCAATGACAATGGAAGCTAAAAATAATAACACAGTGATCAGATTATCTTCCCCATTGATGAATGAAGAAATATACCCAAATACAATTAATAGAGCAGAAAACAGTAACGTTTGATGTTTTTCATAAAACGGAACTTTTACTTCTTTCTTTACTTCTCTAGAACCTGAATCAGCATCTTGTCGTAGTGGTTTATCCGGAAATATTTTTAAGTTTTCAAATGCACCGGCCTTTTCAATCTCTTCAATTGTTGCATTTCCTGTTACACTAATTTTCGATGCACCAAAATTCACCTTTGCATCCGCTACTCCAGGTAACTCTTTTACATTTCGTTCGAACTTACCCGCGCAGTTTGCACAAGAAAACCCCTCAACACGGTATACCTTATTTTCATCCACATGTTGTGGAATTCGTCTCTTTTTTTCTGGCGTAACTTTTAAGTTTTCAAATGCACCGGCCTTTTCTAACTCTTCAACAGAAGCTTCACCGTATACTGAAATTTTGGACGCACCAAAATTCACTTTTGCACCTTTAACTCCAGGAATCTCCTTTACATTTCGTTCAAATTTACCAGCACAGTTTGCACAAGAAAACCCTTCAACACGGTATATTATTTTATCATCAGCTTCTTTTACTTCATTCAACTTTTGCTCCCTCCTTTTGGTGTGCAAAAGCCACTTGTATTAGTTGTTTTACGTGTTCATCATCTAACGAATAATATACAAGTTTCCCTTCTTTTCGATATTTAGCTAAGCCAAGATTTCTTAATAGTCTTAAGTGGTGTGAGGCCGTTGCAGTGGTAGCTCCTACGATATTGGCTACATCACAAACACATAACTCCGTTTCTATTGATAAGGCATAGGCAATTTTTATTCTTGTTTCATCCGATAATGCTTTAAAAACTTTCGCTACTTCTAAAGGATTTTGCTCGCTTAATAATTGCTGAACACCTGCTACTTTTTCTCCATCAACACAAGTGATTTCACAGATATCTGTTTTATTTCCCATTCTCTCACCCCAGATACATTCAAATGAACATTTGATTATTATCCATACTATATGCTAGTAAATTTGAATAGTCAAACAATTGTTAGAATAAACTATCATATATGTTCATTGCTGTGACATTTGGAATTAGAACATGAATTGAATGACAGACTCAGGTAAAACCTAAGAATACATACGTTAATTTTTACAAATTAATTGTGAAATTCGATTTCACAACCTTGTTTGGCTTTTATGCTACAATCTTACACGATTACATTGTTTAGGAGGTTTTTACAATTAAAAAATTATTTCTACTGACATTTATTTTCCTTTTAACTTTTGTCAATTCTGCATTTGCACACACACATATTGAAAGTTCTTCCCCTGGAGATGGAGAAGTAGTTAAAGAAGAACTAAAAGAAATTACATTAACTTTTGGTGGTAAGTTAGAACAAGGTAGTACATTCACTGTTCAAAATTCTGGTGGAGACCAGGTCGCTGTCGAAAATATCACTATAGCTGACAATCAGTTGGTTGGTACACTTTCAAGTCCATTAGAAAATGGTCAACATTATGTGAAGTGGGATATTATCGGGGCGGATGGTCATCCAATCTCAGGTAATTTTTCTTTCACTGTAGAATTACCTGTTTCAGAAACACCTGCTGAAGAAACAACTCAGGAACAGGATGAACCAAACGAAGAGGTTCAACCAAATGTAGAAGAAACAGATGTTGAAACTACAAACGGGGAAAAAACAGAAGAGGCAGAGCCAAGTAATGATTCGTCTAATGCATTGCCTATTATTATAGGTGCGCTAATCGTTATTATTCTTGTAAGTGCCTTCTTCATGATGAGAAGAAAGAAATAAAGCAATGTTATTCATCGTAATTCTTAGTCAAGCGTTACTATACCTTTGCTTTGCTATTACATTAGGTAGTTTTATCTTATATCTTATTCCCGCAAATTATAGGCCAACAATTAATGTAACAAAGAGTGTATTGCTGTTGGCTATAAGCGGAATTGCTGTTTTATCATTTTTCCCTGTTTTACAAATTATTCTATATCTTACACCTAAACTTGGATTTGAAATTACATTAGAGGCAGTATTATTAACATATGAAGTCGGCAAGTCCTGGCTCATTACTTTGGTATTTGCGAGCATCTTATTTATTGTTGTCGTTTGTTACGATTATAAAAAGAAAGCTTATACATCCTATATTGGGATCGCTATTACCTTGATGCTAATATTGACGATTGGTTGGTCCGGTCATGCAAGTACAATCAATCATTTCTCGGGAGTCCTTAGTCACACACTACATTTTACTGCGGTAAGTGTTTGGGTTGGAATATTAATTGTGATTAGTTGGTTTTCAAAAGACGATTCGAATTGGTCAAACCTTTTAAAATGGTTTACACCTGTTGCAATTGCTTGCTTTACCGCTACGATATTAACAGGTTTAATCTTGATGAACTTTGCAATGGAATTGAGGGATTATCCCGATACATGGTTAGTTCCATACGGTCAATCTTTATTAATCAAACACGTTTTAATTATTCCATTGATGATTTATGCAGTGGTGAATGGGCTGATCATTAGAAATAAATTAAATAAAGATAGCTCCTTTAACCCAATAGCTTGGACTAGAATGGAAAGTATCGTAATTTTGCTTATTTTTTCTGCAACAGCAGCCCTAGGTCAACAATCGCCACCACAAGAAATTAAAGTTACAAATGAGGAACTCTCGCCACTATTCAAGTTATTTTATCAAGGGCAATTTCAACCAAATATGACGGTTCAACTTTTCCCAAATGCTACGAGTATTTTCCTTCTCGTATTAGCCATTTTATTCTTTGCCTTGATGATCATTTCATATATGAAGAAAGCACCTTCACCTTTTTCTTTATTGATGAGTGTTTTATTAGCGTTTTCTCTTTATTTATCCGTTATGTTAAGCATCGGATAAATGATGTTAGCCGATTCCTTTTTAAGGGATTGGCTTTTGTTTTGAAAAAAATTGAATTTTTATCTTAATTAACAAGTCCTAAACGAAGAGTAAACTTCACGTATCCGTACAAAATAAAGTACGGAGGTGAGGAGCACATGGCAAAAGAGCATAAACCAAACTTCAAACGATCAAAAGACGATAAAAAGAAAAATACAAGTCAAAATAATAAACGTGAAGAGTTTGCACAAGAACAAAGCATTGAGCTTTATGAACAAGATGTTTGCAAAGTAGACAATAAAGGTAATCAATGCTAATTTGTTTACGTTAAAGTCGTTGGTATAAGAAAACACTAGGGTGAACGAAAAGCTCTCTCTTTATAGAGGCCTTTTCGTTTACCTATTTATTTTTAGCAGACCTCAAATATGTCATCGCAATAATAGCTACTGCCATTAACAAAATATATCGGCTAAACTTTGAAAAAGGTTCTTCCGTTGAATTATAAAGATAAAGAAAGGCAGCCAAAAAAATTAAAATTTGAACTACAATTTTCATCCTTCAACTTCCCCCTTTTCCTAGTTGTTTATAACACTTAAGTACTACATCCAGATTTTCCTATTCATAATTTACCCTATTCCACGATAACCCCTAACGAAGAGCTTTCTCCATCTAGTTTTTCCTTTTCTATCTTCCAACTTCACTTCAATTAAAATATTTAGTAAGATTAAATTTTCCATTTATTCTGTACGGAAAAATTAAGGTTAGGAGGAGTATACATATGGAGGAGGCCACACAAGGTAGCCAGCAACACCCTGAATTTCAGAAAGAAGTGGAGCGATTAGAATATACAAAAAACTACATGGATGAAATACTCCATGAATCTCAAGCTGGCATTAAAGCGGCTCAAGAGAAAATTCGGCAATCAATGGCGAACGTTGAATATATTGATTCCAGTGATAGTTTCATTAATATCCTAACCAATTCGAGGTTTTTTGAACTAGCTCAAAACCAAAAAGAGGGTTTAGAGGCTGTTAAGAAGAAACCCTACTTTGCCCGCATCCATTTCCAGCGTACCGGGGAACAAGAGGAACTTTTATATATTGGAAAGATCTCACTTTTCCACCGAGAAACATTTGAACCCATAATTGTCGACTGGCGCTCACCTGTTGCCAATGTTTACTATGACGGACGCCTTGGTGAAATTACGTATGACGTACGAGGCGAAGAATATTCTGGCCATTTATTTGCCAAACGCCAATACAAAATTGAGGACGGTAACCTCCTAGATATCCGTGATGTGGACCTTACAACAAATGACGAGTTATTACAAGAAGCATTGGCTGGAAAAGCAGATGTTCGTTTAACCGAAATTGTCGCAACGATTCAGAAAGAACAAAATGAAATCATTCGAGCACATCTACGACAACCGATTTTAGTTCAAGGTGCTGCAGGAAGTGGAAAAACAACAATTGCCCTTCATAGAATCTCTTACTTCCTTTATACAATGGGCGAACACTTTAATGCTGAACAACTGATGATCATTGCCCCAAATAATCTATTTATCGAATATATTGGTGAAGTCTTACCAGAGCTTGGTGTTGAACGTATTTGCCAAACAACCTATGCCGATTATGTACAAAAAGCAACTGGCATCAAATTAAAACTACAAAATCCAAATGAACTTCTAGAACAAATTCTAAATGAAGATGCTAGTATCGATCCTAAATTTAATATTACTAAACTAAAAGGATCCCTTCTCTATAAAGAAATTTTAGATCGATATGTAAAAATGCATGAACATCAGCTTGCAGAACTGTTTGAAGATGTGTATTTAGAAAAGTACCGGATTATGTTAGGGAGCCATCTAAAAAAGCTATTCTTAATTGAATTTGCCTATATGCCAATTGAAAAACGTCTCGAAAGAATTAAAAAGGTCATCCAAACTGAAATTAAGAGAAAATCAAAAGCCGTTTTAACCTCTTTGAACTCTCGCTATGAAGAATATATTGGAAAAGCGTTAGATGGAATTCGCGATGCCGATAAACGAAGAGAAACCGTTACAAAATTTATTGATGAGCGAGATGAACGGATTCCAAAAATTAAAGCAGAATCAAAATCAGTCGCTACTACTTATATGAAACGATTCGAAAAGGTAAAAATTAAGTCAGTATACAGAACGTTTCTAACAGATCGAATGATGTTGCGAGAGCTTGCTCCAGAGTGGACATTTGAAGAGCAGGAATTATTCTTACAAGCTCATTCAAAAGAAAAATGGACATTTGAAGATTTAGCTGCCCTCTTTTATTTACATGCACGTATTAAAGGAGTTGCAGACAAGTGGAAAATGCGCGTCGTCTTTATTGATGAAGTACAAGACTATAGTTTATTTCAACTTGTTGCATTAAAAGTTGGTCTTGAGACAGATATGTTTACAATGGTGGGAGACTTAGCACAAGGAATTCATAGTTACCGGTCATTAACAGAATGGGAATCAGTCTTGGAGCAATTTCCAAGGGCCAACTACTTCACATTGCAAAAAAGTTACCGTACAACAATTGAAATAATGGAAGTAGCCAATAAAATCCTTACAAAGATGGATGAGCAACTTCCTTTAGTTGAACCAGTTGTTCGTCACGGAAATGATCCTACTTTTATACAAAGTGAGGAATTCAACCCTAAAGTAATAAACGACATATACTCCAAACTAAAAGCAAAAGGTCATCAATCTATCGCCCTAATCTTTAAGTCTTCATCGGAAGCGACTGACTATGCTAAAAAATTGGGTGAATTTAATGTCGAGGTAGAGTTACTAACTGAAAACTCGGAGCTTGCCGGTTCTAAACTGCTCGTAGTTCCTAGTCATTTAGCAAAAGGATTGGAGTTTGACGCTGTCATTATAGCTGCTTTTGACAACCCCTATTACGATACTGTCATTGATCGAAAACTGCTTTATGTTGCATTAACCCGCGCTATGCATGAGCTTTATTTAGTAGGACCTAATAAAAGTGTTTTTTTACTTGAGTAATATGAGGAAATAAGATTGAGGTAGTTTATTAAACGTAAAGGCTATTCAACCTAAAGGTTAGAATAGCCTTTTACTTTCTAGGTGGAACACGAACGAACCCATGCTTTTTTGCCACTTTTTTGGACATAATTTTATAAAGTAAATTTAAGAGTGGTCGTTTTGGTTTCTGTCCAACGTTATTTGAACTTGGTAATGCAGGCATTCTCATAAAAAATCCCTCCTTTAGTTCTAGTATATTAATGATATTGGGAATTTATTCTCTATCTACAGTTAAAAATTATAAAAGACTATTTATATTTGGACATGAAATCTATTAAATATTTTCTGTAATAGTTTCATTAGCCAGAATTTCTCCGCTTCTAATTTTATATCACCTACGAAACGTATTAAAAAACATGGCGAATACCATACACGTCAATGAGTCACATAATGTATTTTCCACCCTTTTTCCTCAAAAAAAGAACCGCCTCATTCTGAAGAGACGGCTCCTTCGTTTTCGTATTCTGAAATAAGTTTTGTAAAGGTTGAAAAGTTATCTAAGTACCTATTTACGATTGACTTTAAAATATCTAAATTAATGGATTCGTAATCATATAATGCAATATGCTTGAACCCATTCGTAATTGTTTTTAACACGGTAACTAACTCTTTTGGGAGGATCTTCTTCTCCCCTAAAACATCAAGGGCTTCACTCCGAGTTGTTGCCTGTTCTGATAGTTTCTCCGTTACCACAAACAGGGCAAGTTCTACACTCGTCTCACTGATTCTTTGCATATTTAAAATAATACTATCTTGCTTCGTTTGGTCGATTAAATTCATCAAGTCTTCATCATATACTTCCCGAACACGCTTAACACATTTTTCAATACTCTTTACCTTTGAACTAATGAAGTCTTCCTTTTTCATCACTCAACCTCTTTCTCCAACATTTTTGAAGAAGCAGCATACACGGCAATCCTAGGCAAACAGTTACCTGTCCTAAATCCCCTTATATCGTTTATATGATAATGGCCTCACAACTATTCGTTTTGTGATAGAAACGGAGATCAGATGTCTCTTACGTATTTTTCGCATTTAATGGGAATCTTGCAAATTCCTTATATTTTGGTGACTGATCCAAGTGTGTTTCATAAAGAATAACCTCACTCACTTCAAATTCAAAAGTCTGGTGATCCTCTGTTTTAATCGATTTTAGCTTTTCGGAATTAAAAAAGCTTTCTCCTTTGTATTTTCTTGCTAATGTAATATGAGGGCGGAAAGGTTTTTTATCTAATTCAAAGCCTAACTTTAAACATTGGGTAAATACCTTTTTCTGCACTTCCGCTAACTGTTCAGATTCAACTACACCTGCCCAAAATATTCGCGGACTTTTCATTGACCCAAAAATCCCCAATTTATCGAGTGTTAATGAAAATGACGATAGATCGGATAAAACTGAACCCATTGTTTCAATGGCATCCTGTAACTTTTTCTCTTCTGCATACCCTAAAAATGCAAGTGTAATGTGATAATCTTCAGGATGAACCCATCTCCCAAATTCATAATCACGTTGATTTGACTGAATCCATCCATTTAAAAAGTCCTTCATTTCCTTTGGTAACTTCACTGCAAAGAAATAATGATGTTTAGTTTCCATAATAAACCTCTCTTTACTTGTGACTATCCTTATTTAATTGAAACAGCCACTCCACTTTTGTATCATGATTTGCAACTTTTTAATTAATTATCCATTTCCATATTTACTAACTTTAACATAACCTTAAAATGTCCAACCCTATGAAAATCCGTTATGATAAAGATAGAAAACGAGAGAAGAGAGGTGAAGGGATGGCTGAAGAAAAAGAGGAAGAATTCGAGCCGATTAGCGAAGAAGAATTAATAGAACTTGTTCTTGAAGCACAAAAAGAGGCTCTCGAAAAGGCTCGGTTAGAACGCCTCGCACGACTTTCTGGTGTCAAACCACCACCAAAGAAACAGTCCCCCTTTGTCAGGCTCATTGTTTGGCTCATTGCAGGAATGATGGCATTTAGCACCTTTGCCTTCATTTTTGAAATTTACTCGATTCCTGCTGTTGAATTTGTTAAAGTATCGGCGAAGTTATCTTCTCGGGAAGATATTCAATCATATAAAAAAGCGGTTGTTGAGGTTTCCACCGGTGAAAGTAAAGGAACTGGATTTACGGTTTCATCTGATGGGTTAATTGTAACGAATGACCATGTTGTCGATGATGCCCTCACACTTACCGTCATTTTCCCCGATGATGGCATGTACAAAGCTGAGGTAGTTGAGAGTTATCCTGACATTGATTTAGCCCTTTTAAAAATAGATGGTGAGGATCTTCCATATTTGCAACTTGCAGAATCTTTTGAGGTTACGACAGATGAAGCAGTGCACTTTATCGGAAATCCACTATCTTTTACAGGAATCGCCAATGAAGGGAGAATACTCGAATCTACTAGGTTATCTGACTGGGAGAACAACGTTTACATGATGGATGCCCCCGTATATAAAGGAAATAGTGGTAGCCCAGTAATTAATTACGACGGACTAGTGATTGGTATTGTCTTTGCAACAATTAAAGATCACGAGTATGGTCATGTCGGATTGTTTGTACCAGTAGATCTTTTAATTAATCGATTACCAAATAGTGCTACGAACTAGGCCTCTTTTCAAAAGCGTTCGTAGCACTTTTCAATTACTTTTTAATCATTAGGACGATTACCCACATAATCATGGAGTATTGAATAGATCGAAACAATTCACCGTCATAAATAAAAAAATAAGATACAAGGAATATACATATTAACAAAATTAAAGCTTTTACTAACCTCATGATCCCCATCCCCTAAGATTCGGTGTATGTAACTTATAAAAGAATACCTTTTATACTATTACTTCACTTTCTATCTTATGAGGAATGGTTAATAGTAAAAAGCACACTATTATTAGTGTGCTTCTTCAGTCATTGGAGAATTGGATATTCTTTTTTCTTCAGCTTTTCTAACAATAAAAATACTCAATTCATATAAACCAATCATCGGAACTAAAATCAATAATTGACTAATAAAATCAGGTGGTGTGATAAGAGCTGATACCACTCCCATAATCACATATGACCACTTTCTGATGTTCTTCATCGTTTCTGCTGTTAATAGACTAATCGATGATAGAAAGAGTGCTACAACAGGTAATTCAAAAAGTAACCCAATTGGCACAGTAGTCATAATGAGGAAATGAATATAGTCAGTCGCAGTAATCAACATATCAAAATTCTTTTCACCTAGACCTATAAGAAAATGGTAGCTCATTGGATTTACAACGAAATATCCAAATGCAAGGCCAAACAAGAACAGTATTAGCATAATTGGTGAGTAAAGCCCAATAAACTTCTGTTCTCTTTCATAAAGACCCGGCTTTGCAAATTGCCAGAAAAAATTACAAATTAGCGGCAACGATAATCCTAAGGATAAAGTAGCAGAAATAGAAGTGTAAGATTTAATTACCTCTAAGGGGCCTAATATAACAAGCTTGTGCCCCTTCGTAATCAATGGCAACCAAAAGTTTATGGTAGAGAAGACAATAATAAATAGCACTAAAAATACAATTACACTTTTTATAAGCTGCTTCCTTAACTCAAAGATATGGTCATACCAAGGCTCCTTGTTTCCATCTAAGATCGATCCTGATTCATCTTTTTCTTCGACTTCAACTTCGATTTTCACTTGTTCAATCAAATTAGTAGTTTCTTCAGATTCCTTTACCTTTTCTGCCTCTTCAACAGATTGCTGCTTCTTTTTTTTATCCAATGGACTTAAATTATTGTAGCCATAAGGATCCATCTAAATCACCTACGATGCTTCATCGGACTTCTTTACTTCCTTTAAAACGGGCTTTTTTTCAACTTCATCGTCGTCCATAATTTCTCGAGCTGACTTTTTAAATTCAGATAATGTTTTTCCAACTGCGCCTCCGATTTCTGGAAGCTTTTTAGGTCCAAAAACAATCAGTACAATCACTAAAATGATAATTAACCCAGGAACACCAATAGAACTTAAACCACCCATATTATTTCCTCCTATTTATTAGACAAGACTGCCGCCTGTTTTACTATATTTGATAATCCCCTCTGCACAGCGGTATGCCAGAGCACCCACAGTTCCTGTTGGATTGTAGCCGCTATTATGTGCGAAGTTCCCTGCTCCTACAACAAATAAGTTTTCAGCATCCCAATGTTGCAACCACGTATTTACAACACTTATTCCAGGGTCATTACCCATAACTGTTCCGCCCGTATTATGTGTTGTTTGATAAGGCACAATATCATAATCAGTTAATGGATTTGCCGGAGCAATAGTATTTGCGCCCATTTCTTTCATGATTTCAGCAGATCTCTCAGAAAGATACTTATGAAGTGCTCGATCCTGATCAGTAAAGTTATAAGTCAATCTTAATAATGGTACGCCATAGGCATCCTTATAAGTGGAATCAAGAGACATATAGTTTTCCTTATATGGCATAGAAGCCCCTTGTCCACCAATGCTTAATGCTCTTGTATAGTAATGTACGGAAGCCTTTTTAAATTCCTCACCCCAAGCAGGTGTGTCTGGAGGAACAGGGTTAAAGGCAATTGGACGTAGCCCTGGTTGAGTTAATGAAAGACTTGCTCCATGTATAAAGTCCAGTTTAGAATGATCGAACGAATCCCCATTAAAGTCATCAATTGTCATTCCTAATGCACCTGCACCCATATAGGTGTTAAATTGTTCATCATCAAAGAATCCAGTTGCTCCAGGTAAAATTTGATAGCAATAATTTCTACCAAGTGTTCCGCGACCCGTATCCGGATCATATTGTTCTCCAATATTGGATACCATTAATAATTTCGCATTATTTAATACATATGATGTCAATACAACCACATCAGCGGGTTGGATAAATTCCTCACCGGTTACCGTATCATAGAATCGTACCCCAGTTACTTTGTTTCCTTTTTTTAGTACCTCAACTACATTGGAATGGTAACGAATATCAAAATTCCCTGTTTCCAAAGCGGTTGGAACAACAGTTATCTCAGCAGAAGATTTCGCCCCATATTCACAGCCAAATCTTTCACAAAAACCGCAATATTGACATGCTGCAATCGTTGAACCATCAGGGTTTTCATAAGGTTCAGATAAATTGGCAGACGGCATCATAAATGGATGATACCCTAGATTTGTCGTTGCCTTTTCAAACTTCTCAAGAATTGGTGTTTTTTTCATCGGTGGTGTTGGAAAAGGTTTAGACCGCTTTCCCCAAAATGGATTCGTATCTTCACCGGAAATACCAGCCGTATATTCATATTTAGTGAAATAGGGTTCCAGTTCATCATAGGTGATTCCCCAATCTTGAAGCAAAAAGTCCTTTCCGATTTTATCCTTACCATATTTCTTTTCAGTTTGGGATTTTATTTCAAAATCGTAAGGTAAGAATCGCCAGTTTTGCCCATTCCAGTGCGTACCAGCTCCTCCCAATCCTTCTCCTAAAAGGAAAGAACCCATCATTCGCATCGGTAGCGCATTCATTTGCCTATTATTTCGGAACGTAATCGTTTCCCTTGATAAATTTTGAAATAACTCATATCGGATTGCATAACGAAACTCATCGTGTACCATTGAATAATCTTCAGTACCACGGGCTTCACCACGCTCTAATCCTCGAACTTTCAAGCCAGATTTTGCACATTCGGCAGCCACAATACCTCCTGTCCAACCAACACCTACTGTTACAACATCAACTTTATCTAATGTAGTAGCCATGATTATTACTCCTATCTATTTATGAGTCATACTGCTAATTGACTGTGGTTTGTATTCAATAAACTCTTTACTTTCAATATCTTTAATATAGCTATATTGGTGACCTGGGAACCCTTTCATTTTCCAGCCTTCCATATTTCGGTTACCATTGTAGATTGGATCACTATATGCTCCCTCAAGTGTTGCCTGACGAAGTAGTGTAAAGAAAAACATAGAGGTCACTGCCTCCATTTTCACTTCCCCTTTTTGGAAAGCTGTTAATATTTCATCCATCTGATCGGGTTCTAATTCCTCAAACCCTTTCTTAAATCTTGATTGAGCTTCTTCCTCAAGTTTGGCGATTCCTTGGTCAATGATTTGGGCTCGTGTAAGCCTACTTTGATAACCTTGTGTAACCGCACCATCTTCAAATGGACCTTGCATGTATTCCTTTGCATTCATCCCATAAGCACCAGCTAATTGGTTATCAATGAAGTAAGGAACACCTAACCCGATGGCACCCGGTCCTAAATCATCTTCTGGTAAAATTCGCTCTGTTGCTTGAGATAATATATTAAAACTTTTCATTGTTTTAAAGTGCTGAAGACCAACATTGATTTCATGATTTTGACCTTGTTGAGTCTCTCCAGTTTTTTCATTTTTTCCGGAGCTCTTATTGGCGTTGTACCCTACTAGTCCACCAATAATTCCCCCACCAATTAAAGTACCTGTTGCAATCCCAGTAGTTTTCAAAAAGTCACGCCGAGAAACACCTTGTTTTTCTTTTTCATTACTCATGTTGAAGCCTCCTATGTTGTTACTAATATTTCCCTTGTATTAGTTGAGTATTGTGATTTTTTTTCCTAATTAAACAACTCAAAAGAAAATTATTTCTAATATAAAAAAATGAAAAGTAATATATCCATATAGTGGGTGTTTTTTAGGGATATATGCCGGTATGTTGGGAGTTATTTTTAATGTTTTGGCGGAAAAGATGCTTGTAATAAAGTAAAAATTTGAACAAGATATGTAGAGGATTTTTTGGGGGTGATATTTTTTATAAGGTTAAAATTTTACAAAATAAAAAGTGGGTACCTCATCAAATGTGAGTCACCCACTTCTTTCGCCACAATCGCTTAAGCAATAGTGGCCATTTAATTGGTAGCTAACCTTTTCGTTAGCCCCCAATCCATATATTATTGTTGGTTATTGTTACCTCTTAATTGCGCTTCAGCCATTTGAACAAGGCGTTTTGTAATTTCTCCACCCACAGAACCATTTGCACGTGCAGCATCTTCTGGTCCAAGGTTTACACCAAATTCTTGTGCAATCTCGAATTTCATTTGATCCACTGCAGCTTGTGCACCAGGTACGTTTAATTTGTTATTACCGTTAGAAGCCATTTCTCTCACCTCCTTGTGAGATTAGAATGGCCCATCTATTCTTTTTGATACTTTAGAAATCAAGTTAACTATTTCCTAAAATAACATTGGATTTTCGGTAAATACTAAAAATGTTGTGCTGATTTAATAGGATTGCAAATCATACTAATGAAGCATTTCTTTCGCTAATAAACGATAAACATTTAATCGAGTTTTTTGTGAGTGTGGAATCGAACAAATCATGGCTTCATCAAAACCATAAGTTTGTTGCTCTTGTCTTAAAAAATCAGCAATTTCTGTTGGTGTTCCAACTAAATGTTGATAACGTGTATCTTCTATCCACATTCGGTCCATTTCAGATAAAGGATAATCTTTTGCCTCTTCAGGTGTCATGCGTAATTGATCTACCTGTCCACGCATAAATAACAGTCGAGCAATATCTGCTGGTTTTGCTTCATATTCTGCTTCTTCCTTCGTTTCAGCAACCGTTACAAAATAAGAAATCATAATTTCAGGTTTTTCCATAAACGTAGAAGGTACGAAATTTTCTCTGTATGCGTCAAACACTTGTCTATTCATGTACCCATTGAAAAATTGAGCATAAGAATAGCCCATTCCCATTTTTCCTGCTTGAATTGCGCTATTTCCACTTGAACCCAATAACCAGCTTTGAGGAAGCACTATATGCTGTGGGGAGGCAATCACTTTATTGTAGTAAGGGATTAACGGTGCTTCCTCTTTTATAAATTGAAGCGTGTGATTGATTTTTTCATATAAATGATTCACTTCTGGTTGTCGTCCTTCGGCTAATGCATACATTGCAAAATGATCTCCACCAGGTGCACGCCCAGCACCAAAATCAATACGTCCTGGTGCAAGAGCACTTAACGATTTAAATACTTCTGCCATTTTGTATGGTGAATAGTGCATTACCATCGTTCCGCCTGTACCAATACGGATTTTTTCAGTTTTTGCAGCTATATACGAACATGTAATTTCAGGAGCAGAACTAGCAAATCCATTTGTATTATGGTGCTCCGCCATCCAGATTCGTTCATACCCTAATTCTTCCGCTACTATAGCCAATTCTACAGCATAGTTAAGCGCATCCTGTGCAGTATGACCTTTTGTTATTGGTGCCTGATCTAATACACTTAGTTTCATACTATTTCCCCCTAAAGTTTTTATGGCCAAAGATGTTTCTGTTCAGTTACCGTATATCCAAAGCGATTAACGTTAAATATGATTCATCTATAAATTCCCACATATTAAATTATTTATTTGTCGTGAGTGTACAAAATAAGAACTATTAATATTATGGTAACATTCCATATACTTATTTGCGCTTTTAGAAGACTCAATATAATTATGTAAATCAATCAGTATTTTCATTGGCAACATTAATCCTTTTTTCCCACTTTATAGATTCCTAAAGACTTCGCCTATTCTCCCTTTCGTTGATTAGCGAAAAATGGGACGCGGTACCTGTCCCCGATGTCCCTAATTTGATTTTCATTTACTATTTAGATTATAAATAAAGTAGAGTAGACAACTAGATTTACAGGCTATTCATTAAAAGGGGAGTGTAGCTATATGCTAAAACAGGTGCAATTGGGAAAGACAGATTTATTCGTTAATCCACTAGGTCTTGGTACAAATGCTGTAGGTGGACATAATTTATTTCCAAACTTAGATGAGCAAGAAGGAAAACAGTTGGTTCGTACTGCAATTGATCGTGGTATTAATTTTATCGACTCTGCATTTATATATGGTATTGGTCGATCTGAGGAATTGATTGGCGAAGTAATTAAAGAGGCTGGTAATCGTTCAGATCTTGTTATTGCAACCAAAGTCGCTCATAAAGTCGTAGACGGAAACATTGTGGTAGATAACTCGCCTGACTTTTTACGAGAAGAGGTAGAAAAAAGTTTAAAACGACTCCAAACGGATTATATAGACTTAATGTATATCCACTTCCCTGACCAAGATACACCAAAAGACGAGGCAGTTGGCGCATTAAAACAACTGAAGGATGAAGGGAAAATCCGCGCAATTGGCGTTTCCAACTTTTCAATTGAACAGCTTCAAGAAGCAAATAAGGATGGCTATGTAGATGTCTTCCAAGGGCATTATAATTTAATTAATCGTGAGGCTGAGAAAACCTATTTCCTTTATACTTCAAAAAATAACATATCTTTCATTCCTTATTTCCCACTTGCTTCCGGTTTATTAACAGGTAAATATACGAAAGATTCAGTGATTCCAGAAGCACGTAAAAAGCATCCACACTTCCAAGGTGAGGCTTTCATTAACATCCTTGATAAAGTTGAGCATATTAAAGAAATAGCAGATTCAAAAGGCGTGGAAGTGTCAAATGTTGTACTTGCATGGTATTTGAAACAAGAAGCAATCGATGCAGTGATTCCAGGTGCAAAACGTGCAGAACAGGTGTTAAATAATTTAAAGACAGAAGAGGTTGAACTGTCACTTGAAGAAGTTCAAGTAATAGATCAAATATTTAAAGCAGATTAAACAAAATAAAGTTACTTGCAGGCCAATTTTTCTGCAAGTAACTTTTTAATTAATTTAATTCCCAATCCATTTTTAAAGCATCTATTAATACTTTCAGTCGTTCTACACCAATGGTTAAGGTAAGCTTCCGCTCGAGTTCTTCAGTTAATTCTCTATATTTTTCAAAGCACCTTTCCCCAAGCGGTGTTAGCCGTATGCACTTATCTCTTTTATTTTGCTCTGCATTTACTATTTCTACTAACCCCTTCGCTTCTAGACTCTTGACGTTTTTATGAGTCGCTTGTCGGGTAATATTAGCACTTTTCGTAATCGATGCAATCGTGGGCTGATTTCCATAAATTCTATTAAGAATAAACCACTCTGTATTCGAAATTCTTATGTCGCTATAATTATTCCATTGGTTTTCAAGAAATTCTCGAAGTTGAACATGACGTTCACTAATTAAATCGACAATATCGAGATTTTTTAATTGGTAGCCCATCAATTCACTCCTGTGAGTTTTTGATTTTACTATATTCAATCTTCAAATTTCTGTCAACCATATTGACAATCTAAAAAGAATGGTTAGCCAGAGAACTTTCCTTCACTAGAGATGTAAGTTACTATATTAATCATCTAGGGGCTCTAATTTAGCTTCAATTTCAGCCCGCTTTTCTTCAAGGAAAGGTGGCAAATCTAACTTTTGTCCTAAAGATTCTATACTTGAATCCACAGTAAATCCTGGGTCATCTGTGGCAATTTCGATTAGAATACCATTTGATTCCCGGAAGTATATGCTTTTAAAGTAATATCGGTCAACGATACCAGATGATTGAAAGCCGCGCTCTTTTACTTTTTCTTCCCAAAACTTTAGCTCTTCTTCATTTTTTGCACGTATCGCGAGATGATGGATACTTCCCCGACCAGCTCTTTCTTTTGGTCCATCCAATTGTTTAATGACAATTTCTCCAAAAGTTTGCTCTTTAATGGCTTTATATCTAGCCCATTCGTCTGAGCGCTCTACTTCCACGTAATCAAACACTTCTGTTAACGTATTTGCTAATTTATTTAGATTTTTTACAGTGATTTCAATTGGACCCATCCCAAGAATGCGATGTTCACTAGCCACGATGGAGTCTTCCCAACGCACCCAATCTTCAGGTATTTGCTCTCCATTATTATCTAATAAAATTAATCTTAACCCCTCTGGATCCTCAAACGGAAGCGCTTTTCTACCTGCATATGTTGTAATTTCTTGATGTTTTACATTTAGTAAATCAAATCTCTTTTTCCAATAGACTAAGCTTTCTTCAGTTGGGACAAGTAGACCAATTTGAGTAATTGCATTGGTTCCACGATGAGTTGAACCCGCCATCGGAATTTCGAAAAATGTTAACCCTGTACCTGGGCTTCCAGTCACATCACCAAAAAACAGATGATACATTGAGGGATCATCTTGGTTAACGGATGTTTTTACTCTTCTTAAACCAAGGACATTTTGATAAAATTGATTATTCTTTTTTGCATTTTTTGTGATCATCGAGATATGATGATGCCCTAAAATTTTATGCATGTTTTACTCCCCCTCTTGCTGGTTAAATAAACGGTGTACTTAAATTGTCCTTATCAGCACTGTACTACTCAAATTAAATTATTTCAAGAGATTTATCTCGAATTCGAGACTTTTTTATTACAACTTAAAAACTGTCATGGTAATCATACTATGAAGAATGAAATCGAAGGCATTAAAAAAGACCTGAACCCTATAGTTCAAGCCTTTTCATTATATTCTATACAAAGAAGTAGATAGCCAAAAACATTGCTACACTTCCACCCATTACAAACACATGCCAGATTGCATGATTGTAAGGAATTCGTTTATTTTTATAAAAATAAGTACCAATTGTATAAATTAAGCCCCCAGCAAGTAAAGTTAAGAATCCTTCAGCTGGAAAATTCCGGGTTAATGGTTTATAGGCAAATATAATAAGCCATCCCATCCCAATATATACGAGGAGTGAAAGGATCTTAAATCGGTACACAAAAAATTGTTTTAAAATTATCCCCGTGACCGCTAATATCCATTCTATCGCAAAAATTGTCCAACCTGTTCTCCCACCTATTGCCACAAGTGCAATCGGTGTATATGTCCCTGCAATAAGTATAAAGATTGAACTATGATCTAGTTTTTTTAAAAGTGTTTTATGTGTCGGTAATACATGATATAGGGTAGATGCTAAATATAAACAAAACATAGAGATTCCAAAAATTATGTAGCTGACTAATTCCGTTGTTGAACCAATGTTTAATGCTTTACGAACGAGTAGAACCGTCGCAGGAACGGTTAACAATGTCCCTATTCCATGAGTCATTCCATTCCAAAATTCCTCTTTTACGCTATACCCATTTTGTTCGACTGTAGGCTGTATCATTCCTATCACCTCTCTAGTTAACTATAGCACTTCGGTTGGAAGTAAATAGAGGAATATGTAATAAACTGAATATGATATTCAACATATTCGTGTTGCCACAACACGAAAAAAGGTACCCCTACAACTAGTAGAGATACCTTTCATCCGATATTAGAATAAATAACTAATTAATAATCCAAGAGATAATAGTAAGCTAAATAAAGTGTTTGTTATGGCTGTTGACTTCATTGCCACTCGCATATATTGGGGTTCTTTTACGCCCTTATTGAATCCTTGAATTGCAGAGATGGGCTTTTTCAAACTTAATAACACGAGTAACGCCCAAGGACTTATATCGCCTATCATTACAAGAATGATGATCCATAGATACGAAATAACAAAGGCATTTGCTAGCACCATTACTGCTTTGTCTCTTCCAAGGAGGATGGCAAGTGTTTTTCTTCCACCTTTAATATCTTCATCGATATCCCGAATATTATTAGACATATTAATTGCACCAACTAAAATCCCAATTGGAATTGAGATCATCACCGACCAAGATGTCACCGTATTTGTTTGGATAAAGAATGAAATCAATACAAAGCCTGTCCCCATTAATAAACCTGAGAATAATTCCCCAAACGGTGTGTATGCAATTGGAAGTGGCCCGCCTGTATAAAAGTATCCAACGGCCATTCCAAATAGGCCAATCACAACTAACCACCAGCTACTACTTATACAAATATACACACCAATGAAGGCTGCTACTACATAAAGTAGTATGGCAACGGTTAAGACATTTTTAGGTTTTAAACCATGACGGACAATCCCGCCACCGATACCAACAGACTCTGCTGTATCCAATCCGCGCTTAAAATCATAGTATTCATTAAATAAGTTAGTAGCAATTTGTAATGCTAAACATGCTACCATCATAGCAATAAATAATAACCAATTAATATCTGCTACAAAAAGGGCCATCACAGTTCCCAAGATGACCGGTGCGAACGTTGCTGTTAAAGTATGCGGCCTTGTCATCTTCCACATTAATTTTGCAGAACTCATCTCTTTTTCCATATATCTATTCAACTTCCCTACTTTTTTTATGTAAATCTACTAGTTCTTTAACAAGTCAAACCTCATACATTATAACAAATTTATTAATTTCCTCAATGTATGCTGACTTTGAAATGAATTTTTAGTGCTTATGTGCGGGTTTTTTGGGGTACGTGCGAGTTGCTCTCTTACGTGCGCCTTTTTCGACTTTACGTGCGAGTTCATTGATTTTACGTTCGCTTTCGCCTATATTACGTGCGGGTTTCACCAGTTTACGTGCGACCTGCTCTCTTACGTGCAACTTTTTCAACTTTACTTGCGAGTTCATTGATTTTACGTGCGAGTTGGCCGACTTTACGTGCGGGTTTCACCAGTTTACGTGCGACCAGCGTACTTACATGTAGGTTTGGAAAATTCCCACACTCCATCCAATATGAATAGCCCACAAATCTACTATCGATTCGTGGGCAGCTATAAAATAGCTATTAACCTGTATAAATAAAATAATCAAACTGCACGGCCTTAGAGAATCCTGCCTTCTCATAAACGCCTAAAGCACGTTCATTTTCACTTTCAACATCAAGCATAACTTTTTTATCACCATTTCGAAACGCAAAGTCTTTTACCCACTTCAATAAAGCAGTTCCAATCCCTTGCCCCTGCACTGTAGGGTGTACAGCTAAAGCGGTAATCCATTGTACTTCGCCTTCTTTCGTAGAAGTTATCGTACCAACAATTTGCCCGTTTTGTTCTGCTACCCATAAAATGATACCTTCTGTCGTTGTATTAAAATCGATTAATTCAACTGACTCTTCCCGTAAATCTCCGAAGGCTTCACTTAAAATTTCAATGACCGACTCCTGATCGCATTCGTTATATTGGCGAATAAAGAGATCTTCAGAAGCTGTTTGAGACCCTTCCGCCTTTGATTCAAATGTTGCCTCTGAAAAACTATAGGAATATCCATGCTTTTCAAGCAACTTGCGACCATATCGATCGGTCTCAATGATAATTGCAAGTTCACCTTCTGCTTCTCGCTGAATTAAACCTTCGCTTAAAACTTGGAGAAGAGCCTCATCAATGCCTATTTTTCGATACATTGGGTCGACTAACATTGACCATTCGTACGTATTGAGTCCAATTTGGTCAATAGCGCCTATTACGCCAACTAATTTATTTGTAGTATCATCGTAAGCCAAAATGAAAAAGCCGCGACTTTTTGGATTACGTGAAGCAAAGAGATTTAACATATTTAAATAAGGAGATCCATCCAAGACACTAGCCTCTTCAGTTAATGCTTTTACCTCATTATACGTCTCTTCATCTATCGGGAATGATGCAGTAATAATTGATATGTTCATTCTTCGGCTCCAATTCCATTAAATCTATAGTCTAGTAATAAAATATCGAAGTTTCCTATTTTACATCATACCATTAACGAGACTCAGATTGTTTAAGCATATTTGCATAAATGCCCTCTTTTTGGATTAACCCCTTTTCAGTACCAGATTCTATAATTACTCCTTCCTGCATAACGAACACAACGTCTGCGTTTCGGATTGTATTTAGTCTGTGAGCAATGACAAAGCTCGTACGACCACGCATCAGAATCTCTAAGGCTTCTTGAATTTTTACTTCTGTTACAGTATCGATACTGCTAGTCGCTTCATCTAACAATAGAATAACTGGATCTGCTATAAGAGCACGAGCAATCGATAATAGCTGCTTTTGACCTTGTGATATTTCACTACCGTCTGACTTTAGAACGGTTTGATAACCATTGGGCAATTTCATGATAAAATCGTGAGCATTCGCTTTTTTGGCTGCTTCGATTACTTCTTCATCCGTCGCATCTAATCGTCCATAGCGGATATTTTCATAAACAGTTGCTTCAAATAAATACGGTTCTTGTAAAACAAAAGCCATTTGCTCCCGAAGTGTTTTTCGTTTTAAGTGTTGAACATTGACCCCATCAAATAAAACCTCACCATTTTCCACATCATAAAAACGACTTATTAATTGCATAATAGTTGTTTTCCCTGCACCAGTTGCTCCGACAAATGCAGCTGTTTGACCCGGTTGAACATGGAAATTGATATCCTTCAAGGTTTGCGCTTCTTCCGATAATTCATATTTAAAGGAAACATTTTTAAACTCGACTTCTCCATGAAGTTGGTGGCTTTCATCTATTTCCCCATTGTCTTCTTCTGCTGTTTCATCCATAACCCGGAATACCCGCTCAGCTCCTGCAATTGCGGATAATACAGTATTAATTTGGTTAGCAAGCTCATTTAACGGACGTGTAAACTGGCGAGCATATTCAGTAAATATAACAATCGTACCCACTGTTGCAAAACCGTGATAAGCAAGTAGCCCTCCTATCCCGGCCACAATCGCAAAACTAAAGTTATTTAAGAAGTTCATGACTTTAGGAATATAGCCTGAATATGTTAAAGCCCAAAATCCTGTACGTCTCAAGTGCTCACTTTTTTCACGAAACTCTTTCTTTACCTGTTCTTCTCTAGAAAAGGCTTTCACTATTCGTTGTCCTGAAATCGTTTCTTCAATCATTCCGTTTAATTCACCAAGCGCTACTTGCTGTTCCTTAAATAACTTACTCGTTCTTCTGGTAATAAACCGCATCGCAGTAAACATAAGCGGAATAATGACCATCGTTAAAAGTGTTAATAATGGACTTAAATAAAGCATGACGATGACTGTACCAGATAACGTCAAAATACTTGAAAATACTTGAATGAAAGAACTATTTAAAGTGGAACTTACCGTTTCAATATCATTTGTAGCGTGACTCATCAATTCTCCATGCTGTCTTTTATCAAAAAATGAAACAGGTAATTGTAATAATTGGCTAAACAAACCCGTACGCAATCGATAAATGGTTTGTTGGGCAATCCCAATCATCCAGTAATTCTGCAAGAAATAAGTGACTGGCAATACTATATATACTCCAATTAACATCAGAAGAATATGCGCCATACCCTTGAAGTTCCCTTTTAAAATATACTCATCAACGATATGCCCAATTAAAAATGGTCCAAGTAATGAAAGAACTGAACTGATTACAACCATAAACAACACAAGAATTAGTAAGCCCCGCTTTTCATCAACGAATCTCCAAATACGGGCTAATGTATTTTTCCAATCATTTGCTCGAGGCCCTTTCTTCTTTTTCACCGGTTTCTTTAAGTCGTCCTTGGAAAGCACTGGTTCATAGCCAAAAGGTTTTCGAATGAAATTCATTACGCTTCACCTATCCGATCTTGCTGTGACATGACAATTTTCATATATTCAGTACTTCCCTCTAATAGTTCATCATGGGTACCATTGGCAACAATTCGCCCTTCATCGAGCAATAAAATACGATCTGCTCCTTTTGCAGTTTGAATCTTTTGGGTAACCACTAATTTAGTTGCCCCCTCCTCCTCTAGCGCATCCCACAAAGCCATTTCAGTTCTTACATCAAGCGCACTCGTACTATCATCCAAAATTAGAATTTTAGCATGACGAATTAAAGCACGAGCAATCGATAATCGTTGTTTTTGACCACCGGATAAATTAACACCCTTTTGACCAACACGCGTGTTATAACCTTGAGGAAATTTTTCAATGGATGAATGAATTTGTGCCTTTGTAGCAGCTTCTATTACTTCACCCAATGTGGCATTCTGTTTTCCCCAACTAACGTTTTCAGTAATTGAACCTGTAAAAAGCATGGATTGCTGAGGTACGTATCCAATAATCGAACGTAAGTGCTCCAAATCCCACTCTTTACTATTACGACCACCAATATAAACATCACCAGAAGATGGTTCGTAAAAACGAGGGATTAAACTAAGTAAAGTTGACTTTCCAGAACCTGTTGCCCCAAGAATCGCTAACTTTTCACCAGGGTTTACAGTAAAGGAGATATTTTGAAGCACCGGTTGATCAGTATTTGGATAAGTAAATGTAACGTTTTCGAAACGGATTAATCCAACTTCCTCAACTGGTGTCACAGATGTACCTTCTTTAGTTTCCTCTGTTGCTCCTTCAAGAATTAAAATTTCCTCAATACGTTCAGCAGAAGCTTTCGCCCGGGAGAAAGCCATAATAATAAAAGCAAACATGGAAAAGTTACCTGTAATTCGCATCGCATAGTTTACTACCGCTACTAGCTCACCCACTTGTGCATTGCCGCTACTAACCTCTTTAGATCCAAACCATAAGACGGCAAGCATACTTAAATTCATGAAAAACAGCAACACTGGCATAATGATTTCCATTACGCGTAGAGCCTTCATGGTATCGAATTTTAGGTTATCCGCTACTTGTTCAAACCGTTTCATTTCATATGTACCGCGCATATATGCCTTTACTAGCCGAATAGCTTGTAAACTTTCCTGTAACACTCGATTAACTTGGTCCACACCACGTTGTACTTGTCCGAAATGCTGAACGCCCTTTCGTACCATTACAACTAAAAAAATGATTAATATCGGAGTAGAAATACATAATATAAAGGCAATTTTGGCATTTACGAAAAACGCCATAATTAAACTTCCTAATACAACAAGTGGTGCTCGTAGCATAATCCGTAAGCTCATAAAGAAGATACTTTGAACTTGTTGTACATCGTTCGTTAGCCTTGTGATCAACCCTGAAGTAGGAAATCTTAAATACGTAGTAATCGTGAAAGATTGGATTTTTTCAAACAATGCATTACGTAAATCGTAGGAAAAACTTTGCGCAGCATGGGAAGAAAAATAGGAATTTACGATACCACTCGTGAAAGCTAATAATGAAAAAAGGACTAGCATAATTCCCCATTTCCAAATCAGACCTGAATCGTTTAGCAAAATCCCTTCATCAATAATTTTGGCAATAATTAATGGTTGAAAAAGCTCAACAAACATTTCAATGAGCATCAAACTAAATGCAATCATTGCAGGAACTTTATAAGGTTTAATATACGAAAATACAGTCTTCACTTGCTCACCCCTTACGATTATCTACTTTACTCTGCTCCTGCTGTTACTCGTCGCAGTAAAACATTCTTCTGAGATGGTAACATCAGAATGTCACCATCCTTATCACAAAAAAGTCCGTCTCATATTTAAATGACGGACTTTTTATTAAAGATTTATTCCGTCTTGATTTTTTCTGTCTTTTCCCCTGCAATAGACAGCCATGTGACAGAAACAAGTATGATGAATGCACCTATTAGTTGCCAAGGCGCTAACTTTGTTTGAAACAGAAAAATAGACAAGATCATCGCAGTTAACGGTTCGATACTTGATAACACACTTGTAAGAATTGGACTTATATATTTCAAACTACTTAAAAAGAATACAAACCCAAGTGTCCCAAATAAAATTGACAATGCAAATATAGTAAGTGTCGTACCATCTGCTAACATAGTCCATTCATTACTTTCCCATATAGAAATCGAAAAACAAAGTAGCACGCCGCCAATCAACATTCCCCATCCAACAACAATGAAGACTCCCCACTCTTTCATTAGCTTTGCCGGGTAAAGTGTGTAGAACGCAAACGTGATTCCTTCAATTAATCCCCAAATTAATGCTTCTTTACTGACAAGAAGAGAAGTAAATGAAGCATTTGTTAGTAATAAAAACAAGCCAATTAAAGTCCCGAAAATCCCGAAAACCTGTGATTTAGGTGGCCATTTTCTTACATTAAACGAAACATACGCTACTATAAAAATAGGTCCCAAAAATTGAATTAACGTAGCAAATACTGCATTACTTTCATGAATCGTTGCGTTAAATGAATATTGGACACCTAGCATTCCAATAATACTGAATATGACCAAATCTCTGGCCCAAACTTTTGAATTCCAAATCAAAAAAATAGGCTTTTTCATCGCCAATAAAAATGTTAACAGAAAAATCCCGGCAACAATAAGTCGCAAAGCTAGCATAAAAGGTACAGTCATACCTGTACTAGAAAATAAAACTTCAGCTAAAGGACCTGTAGCACCCCAAAATGCAGCTCCTAAAACAATAAGTGAGACTCCTTTAAAACGGTCCATGTACTTCCCTCAATCTTAAATTTATTAATTTTCATCAATTTCTTTAGAATAACTATACACTTTAGATATAAAGACCTAAATTGACGCATTGTAAAATTTTAACTAGAACTTTCATAATGACTATTGAAGGTAAACTCTCTATAATATTAGTATAAATATACGCATACCAAGGAGACAAAAAAATGATGGGTAGTGACAAAAAGAACTACAGTATTGATGAAAATATATTAAACCAAGTTCCCTTTCCATCTTTTGCCCTTAATCGTGAAGGCGAAGTAGTCATTTGGAACGAGCTCTGCGAAAAATACTTTAGCTATTCGATGCAGGACTTTATAAACAACCCTGTTCAAACAATTAAACACAATTTACTATCTGGCTTATCCGAAAAATCCTGGAATAAAATTCTGGAGCGTAAAGAGACATACCGATTTGAAAAAATACAACTTTTAACAAAAGATGATCGACTACTCAATAGTTCACTGTTATCTATGCCATGTTTCATAGACGGCATACCTTGCATTCAAATCACATGTATATTAAGTGAATTAGTAGTCAAACTCGATGAAACAGCGCAAGAACTACTAGATCTAAAAGAAGGAATCCACTCTTCTTTTATGGTTGTGACGTTAGATAGTGAAGGGTTAATTATTAATTGTAACCAAGCCTTTTTAAAAACAAGTCACTGGACACCAAAACGAGTACTTGGGAAAACGTTTTGGCAACTGTTCCCCGAAACCGATGAAAGTTTACAAGTGGCGAATCAGATTTGGCAAACGATTTCCTCTGGCCAAATATGGCAAGGCGATATCGAGAAGATTACGAAAGATGGCGCATTGTATTGGGTCAATTTAACAGCCATCCCTACCTACTCACAAGAAGATGCAGGCTATCGCTTTGTGTTAATTGAACAGGACATTACAAAAGATAAAGAATTACAACACAAATTAGAAAAAATAGCTTATATGGATACTGAAACAGGATTAATGAATGTACACCGACTTGAAAAAGTTGTAACGGAAATCGTAGAAGAAGGCCGTCATTTCTCCTTCGTTTACATGAGTATTGATAAGTTCTATACAATTAAAGATTTACACCATAATCTCGCTGAAAACAACAACCTAATTGTTGAGTTCACAAAGCGAATGAAAATTTATTTCCAAGACAGTTTAATGGCACGAATTAACGAAAACGACTTTGTAGTTATTACACCACTTGGCGAATGGTTTATACAAGGCTTTTTAACATATTTGAAACAAAATCCCATCTTCAATGGAAGCGAAGCCGTTCCTATTGCCATTAGTGGAGGAATCACTCGTTCACCTCAAGACCAAACGAACTTTTCTCAATTAATGAAAGCCTCTTTAGCGACGATTGCGAATGTACGTAAGGCTGGCGGTGACCATATCGTCTCTTTATCAAATGAAACGCATAAAGCGATTAACCGTAGATCTATGATTGAGAAGCGCTTACTTCTTGCATTGGACCAACGAAACTTAAAGGTTCTTTACCAACCACAAGTGGACTTACAAAGCGGTAAAATTACTGGTGTGGAAGCACTAGTTCGTTGGGAAGACGAAAAAATTGGTGTTGTTTCACCAGATGAATTAATTCCAATTGCAGAGGAAACAGGCCTAATCCATCATATTGGTTCATTTGTAATTGAAAAAGCTAGTAGACAAGCGGTAGAGTGGCAAAGTAAAGGGTTAAATTTAAAAGTCAGCATTAACTTATCCGTTCGTGAATTCCGTGATAAAAATATGGCAAAATCCATTTTAAGTACCCTTGCAAAAGTTGGATGTCCAGCGAACATAATTCAAATAGAAATTACTGAAAAATTTGCTCTAGAAGCTGAAGCGGAAACATCGATCATTAAACAAATGCGTCAGCTTGAAGATCAAGGCATCACTTTCGTACTAGACGACTTTGGTACAGGTTATGCTTCATTCCGCTATATGCAATTACTTCCGATTGAAGTGCTTAAAATAGACAAAACCTTTATTCGTTCTTTAATGCAATCAGAAAAAACCCAACGCCTTATTAACGGGATGGTTCATTTCGGAAATTCAATGAACCTAACCGTATTAGCTGAGGGTGTAGAAACAGAAGAACAAAAGGAATTGCTAAAAAGCTATGGATGCGATGCAATTCAAGGATATTTAGTAAGCAAAGCTGTGTCAGAAGGTGAAATTTCAGAATTAGTGAAGAAATAATCAATATGAAAACAGACTACTCACCTTGCGAGTAGTCTGTTTTCACTTCACTTAAATTTTTGAGTTCTTCTTTTTGCTCTTGCAAAGGATTGCATAGATGTTTTCCCTTTGTTAAAAGTCCTCATAACTAATTGCGTAATAACTTCCGCAAAAACAAGTCCCATAGCAACAGCCCCGGAAATCATGAATGCACGCATTCCATTTTGAATTCCTAAATTATAATCAAGCTCCATAATATTTCTCATTGTATTATAAGCAATCCCACCCGGAACTAGTGGAATGATCCCTGATACATTAAAGATAATCATCGGCATTTTAAAACGACGAGCAAATATTTGTGCAACAATTGCTACAACGAATGCTCCTACAAACGAAGCTTGAACTTCCTGTACACCTATATGGTTAATCAAGTAATAAACAATCCACCCAATGGCACCTACAATTCCACAATAGGGAATAGCTTTCGTTGGTGCGTTAAAAATGACACCGAAACAAGCTGTAAAAATAAAACTAAAGATTATTTGAAGAATATATTCCATATGATAATCTCCTTAAATCGCTACGACGAGCGCAATACCCGAACCTATTGCAAACGCAGTTAAAAAGGCTTCTGTCCCTTTTGCAATACCTGCTGTAAAATGCCCCGCCATTAAATCTCGAACTGCATTTGTAATTAATACTCCAGGTACAAGTGGCATAACACTACCAACAATGATTTTATCGAGCTCGGTCCCTAAGCCAAAGTGAACTGCTAAATACGCAATGATTCCTACAACAAGAGAAGCAAAGAATTCAGAGAAAAACTTAACCTTTGTCGCTTCCTGAACCATCGTTACAGCTAAGTATCCTACACCTCCCGCCACAAAAGCAGCAGGCATATCAGACCATAATCCATTAAATAAAACCATAAAACAACTACTTGCAATTGAGGCTGTCAGTATTTGGACATGAATTGGTAAAAAATAATTGGTTTTTTGGATTTTTAATAGCTCGTCATAAGCCTCATCTAATGTTATTATTTTAAGTGTAAGCTTCCGAGAGATATTGTTAACTAATGAAATTTTATGTAAATCTGTAATTCGATTGGTAATGGATGTAATTTTTGTAATTTGCCGTCTACCCAATGAAAGGATAATCCCTGTCGGTGTCACATAGCTTTGAGCGTCTTCAATATCTTGAGAACGCGCCATGCGAAGCATCGTATCCTCAACACGGTATGTTTCCGCACCGCTTTCCATCATAATTTGACCCGCCAATAAAAAGCAGTCAAGTGCCATTTCATAGTTTTGTTCTTTCATTGTCATAAGATTACAATCTCCTTTTCTCCTTGCCATATATTATCGAACAGAAATGTAAATCTCAATACATATATTTATAATTTTTTATATTTATCCTCTGATGACTCTCATTACCCATTTAGATAGGAGTCTGTGTACAATTCTCGGCTTACAATCAGTTGGAGCCATTCCTTAACTGAGGTAATTCATCAAGACATTTGAACACCACGTCAACTCCCGTATCACTTCATCGTAGAGTAAGCATGACAAGGCAATCAGGCCTGAAACAAGCGATCTTACGCTTGATTTTTTAAAAAAAACAACTCTGATTCGACAAGGTATTATTAATCTTAGTTCCAATTAAAACATATATTTAAACTTAGAAAGGGGTTAATGTAAATGAAAAACAAACACAATCGAAAACGGGCTGGATGGTTAGAGGGACTACTAATCAGTACAATTGTCATGCTAACTGCTTTCATTGTGTTCTTTATCTTCTTCAACGGAGATTCAAAGTTTCAGAGAACAGCAGTAACAGCTGCGAATGCTAGTGAAGGTTCAACACCAACAATAAATGAAACCAACTCAGTTAAATACCCAGGAGTTCGAATTTTATCAGAAGTAGTTAATGATGATTCATTAAGATACCATATTAATTACCCTCAAACTAAATTTGACGCGGTAAATAACAAAATCATACAGTACATAACAACATCAAAAGAAAATTACATTAACTCATTACGATTAAAAAATAACGTGGACGTGAAAGCAAAAGGGAATCTTCTCATCGACTATGATATATATGAATACAAAAACAAATATTATTCCATTGTGTTTACCGAAAAAGTTTCCTTGGATTCTATCGTCTATAATACGTCAATGGAAACATTCTTTATTAACAAAGAAACAGGCGAAATCATTGCGCCTATTAATCTATTAAATAAAAAAGTAGAAAACTTGAATCTGCTTGCAAAGCATGTGCGTACTCAATTATCAGAAGACAAAAAATACAAACAATATATTTTCCAAAATGAATTGATTGCAGCAACAAAACCTTATTGGGACAATTTTAGCCGATTTGCTATAATCGGAGACTCGTTAGTATTTTATTACGATAAAGGTGAAATTGCAGCGCGCAATGTAGGGAACCCTACTATATCCATTCCATTATCATATATTAATCCGATTTTAGCGGATGAACTTAAATCAAGCACAACTAGTGAGATTAATATTTTAACACCTAAAAAACCGGTTAAATCTTATAGTGGAAAAAAGGTTGCCTTAACTTTCGATGACGGACCACACCCAAGTGTCACGAAACAAATTTTAAAAACGTTAGCTAAATATGATGCAAAGGCGACATTCTTTATGGTTGGTTCAAATGTTTCTAATTATCCAACAATAGCAAAAGAAGTCTACAATAGTGGACACGAAATTGGAAGCCATACATGGAATCATGCAAATTTGACTCGCCTATCATCAAAACAGATTACATCACAATTAGACCGTACAAATAATGCCATTTATAATGCAATAGGTGAATATCCAACCGTTTTCCGTCCTCCTTATGGTGCGAAAAATAACCAGGTTGTAAAAGCATCAGATGTTCCTGTCGTCATGTGGACAATTGATACATTAGATTGGAAATATCGTAACTCTAATAAGTTACTACCTATGGTGAAAAGTAACATGCATAATAACGCTATTATTCTAATGCATGATATTCACCAATCTACAGCTAGCGGGCTCGATAGTGTTCTTAATTACTTGGATCAAGCAGGATACGAGTTTGTAACAGTAAGTGAAGTTTTAGATGCGAGCAAATAATTGCAGAACAAGACTAATGGCTTTGCTTTTTAGCAATTGACCATAGTTTCATTGGCGATGCTTAATATTTTCTCCTGTCTAGTCTATTAAGCCATGTTACATGACAAAAACGCTACTTCCTTTAGTGTTTGGAAGTAGCGTTTTTTCTATTTTATTTGAAGTGTCCCTAATTGTTTAAACGATTGTAAGTCATAACTTTTTACTTCTTTCTTTGAGATAGTATATAAAACGTTATCAATATAGATCAAACGGTTAATACTAGATTCCCAATCTTCGTATTGCTCTCCTTCTCTTGAAGGTACAACTAAATCCCCTTTTACTTGAATGCCATGTTCGTCGGTTATTTGATACACTTGCGCCCCTGATCCTTTGTAGACGATATCATGTTCCCCTTTTCCTTCATAAACTGAAACAGGGAAGCCGAAGTATTGATATTGGCTATTTCTGAACAACGCTTTATGATTGTACTGAACTTCTGAATATGTTCCTCTACCACCGATGACAACCATATCCTGCTCCTTAGGATTGTGGAAATCTGCTACATCAAATAAAGAGATTTTCATCCCCTTTGTTATTACAAATGGCTCTTTTGTAAAATCATCCACCCTTACTTCTGTATCGTAACCAATCCCAACTAAATGATTTTCATCTAATGGATGTAAATAGTTACTAAAGCCAGGTATTTTTAGTTCCCCTAATACTTTTGGTCGTCTTGCGTTGGATGCATCAATAACAAAGAGCGGATCTGTTTCTTTGAACGTGACAATATAGACTTTATCGCCCATAAATCGTGCTGAATAAATTCTCTCACCCTTTGCTAAGTCCGTTAGCTCTCCTACTTTTTTAAGGTTTTCATCTAAAATAAATAAGTGGTTTTTAGAGTTTGCCTCACGTCCCCATGCGTACCCATCGGTTGTAGCAATGCGGAAATACCCATCATATTCGTCCATTGAAAATTGATTTAGGACCGTTCCTGAAACAGACGATGTTGCCGCCAGTTCGATTTCCGTCCCATTAATAGCAAATTTAAAAATATCTGTATTTGTTGAAGTTGGCGCAATGATCATGTCCCTTGCTATAGATGTTGTTGCCTCTGAAGAACTAGAAGGTTCTAATTCAAGTGTCCTAGGCATTTCAAATTTAAAAGCTGTTAAGTACAGCGCATTTTCAGACATATAGAGGGTAGAACTACCGCCTAAATAGCCCTTAGTTTCTATTTTTTTATCTTTTAAGTTTTTTAAATCAATGGCAGAGATAATGGTATAATTAGGTTCCATTGTTCCTGGTAGGATGGATAATTGCCCGATATTCATCGGTTCAATCTCTTCACCTTTAGCACTATCATATTGATAAGGTTTTAGCTCAACATTTTCTTTTTCGGTCATAATCCAATAGTCTGGTGTTTTGTTAGTCACAATATAAAGAACGTCTTCATATTTTCGAATCCCGTTCATATATCCATCTTGACCAATTTCCCGTATGATTTTTGGATTAGCCGGGTCCTTAATATTGTAAAATGCTGCCTTTGTCATACTCATTCCACCGATGTAGCGAGCAGATTTACTCGGTTTCATCTCGATGTATTGATCGTAAATAATAATTAACATGTCTTGATGAATCATGAGTTGTATTGGAGTACTATTTTGATTTAAAGGAATTGCGTTTACTTGTTTCATTTTTTGCGGATCTTTAGCGTCCATTATAATAATACGCTGATCCACGATGGAGTAAATATATCTTCCGTCCGTGACGACAATATCCCCTTCTTCAATTCCTTCAACTTGGTTGTTCGTTGTAGAATGGGATGCGTCTGCCCCTGCACGATCTGCTACGGAAGCTTCACTTGATACAGTGGCGCTTTCCTCCATAACATCGCCCCTATTATTTACATTCCTTTGTTCGCTGTTTAGGATATTTTGAAAGTAGTGTTGCAAATCTTGCTCTGTTGATAGTTGTTCAATCTGATCAATCACCTTATATTCAACTTTTTGTGAAGTTGATGAGGATTTTTGAAAAGCTTCACCATTTACGTGAAGGATGTAATCCCCTGGCGTTTCATGAAGAATCGATAAAGACGTGTTGTTTTGCTGTAACGTGATCACAGCTTTGCTCTCTTTTCCATCGGCATGTTTAATATTTACCTTTCCTTTTTCAATACTCTTCTCATCCAATGGCTTCGAAAAATGAACATAGTATGGTTGGTTAACAAAAACAGTTGAAGCTGCCGCTACATTTACCTTTTTATTAACAAACAGAACCGTACTTGCAGCAACTACTAAAATAATAAGGATCAGCCCTGAAACATAAAGCCTACCTTTCATCAACATTCACTCCTTTTACACCTCTTTATGGGATTAGACTTCGGAATAGGAATTTTGTTACAGGTGATTTCAAATAACTTTGATTATTTTGATTTATATTCAAAAGCTCAGTGGAATTCATGTTTAGAGGTGGGATGAGTGGGTTTGGAGCGTTTATGTGCGGGTTTGGTGCTTTAATGTGCGGGTTTTCCGGATTTATGTGCGGGTCTGAGGCTTTTATGTGCGACTTTTACGAAGTTATGTGCGGGTTTGGAGTCTTTACGTGCGAACTTGAGATTTACGTGCGTCTTTACCACTTTTACGTTCGAACTTAGAGTGTTTACGTGTGACTTTCTCCTTAACATACGAACGAACTCAAAACCTTTAAGTGGCTCCAATGAGTTTATGTACACTTCCAAAGCAAATTTTAAACAATGAAAAACGTGAAGAAGACCATTACTGATTTCTTCACGCTTAGTATAATTTTTATTCAAAAGGCCATTTCGGTAGCATTTTTGATAAAGGCTTATCGGAGCGGCGCCCAAGTACATAATCTGCTTGCATGATTGTATGGATTTCTCGTGTGCCCTCGTAAATAACAGGGGCTTTTGAGTTTCTTAGGAACCTTGCGACAGGGTATTCATCCGAATAGCCATACGCCCCATGGATTTGCACAGCATCGTCTGCAGCTTTGTTTGCAAAGTCACAGGCCTGCCATTTAGCTAGTGACGTTTCGCATGTATTGCGAACTCCTTTATTCTTTAATTCGCCCGCGCGGTAAACTAGCAACCTGCTCATTTGATATCCCGCTTCCATATTAGCGATCATTTGCCCGACAAGTTGATGTTCACCTATTGGTTTTCCAAAGGTTTTTCGCTCCTTACAATATTTCACACTCGCTTCTATACAAGCACTAATTAACCCAACAGCCCCTGCTGCAACTGTAAATCGTCCATTATCGAGAGCAGACATGGCAATTTTAAACCCTTCCCCTTCTTCACCTAGACGATTCTCTACTGGAATTCGCACATCTTCAAAAAACAGTTCTCCCGTATTGCCTGCTCGAATACCATACTTCCCTTTTATCGCCTTGGATGAAAAGCCCGGCATTGTTCTTTCAACGATAAATGCAGTAATACCATGATGCTTTTTGGATTTATCTGTATAGGCAAATACGATAAAATGATCGGCTACATCACATAACGAAATCCACGTTTTTTGTCCGTTCAGCACATAAACGTCCCCATCTTTCACGGCATGTGAAGACATACTCGCAACATCTGAACCTGCACCTGGCTCTGTTAAGCCAAATGCCCCTATTTTTTCACCTTTTGCTTGTGGAACTAAGTATTTTCCTTTTTGTTCCTCAGTCCCCCATTGCATTAGTGTCATAGAATTTAGACCTGTATGAACGGATACTGCCGTTCGAAACGCTGTATCTCCACGCTCTAGTTCCTCGCACACAATAGCTAAGGAATTATAGTCCATCCCAGCGCCGCCATATTTTTCTGGTACACAAACCCCCATTAACCCTAAGTTGGCAAGCTTCTTCCAAATAGCCTGATCGAAGCCACCCTCAGCGTCCCACTTAGCGATATGAGGAATAATTTCTGCATCTACAAATTGACGAACTGTTTTTCTTAACAATACTTGCTCTTCAGTAAACTCAAAATTCATAAGCGCCACCTTACCATTTCACAATTGTTGAACGATGTGATGTTTCCTTAATAATAACGCCGCGCTTCGCCATTTCTTCAATATATCGATCCCCTGGCACTACTGTTTCGGGAGGTAATACGCCGCGCTTTGTAATATGACCATTTCCAATCATTTGAGCAACGGCTGAAATCGTACATGCTGTTGCACGAGCCATTGCTGTCATATGCGATGCTTCATCTCTTCTTACGACCATTTCATATTCATATGACACAAGGTCTTCTGATTTTTGACCTGCTACAATGACGCGAAGTAATACAGCATCCTGCTTGTCACCTAATGCGAGCTTTTTCTTTAGCACTTCACGGACTACATTACGTACTTTTACCGTAGAACCATCTACGTCTACTACATTTTGTTTATCGAATAGCCCTAAGTCTGCAAGTAATTGAAATTTCTCCGCATGACCTTTATATCGAATCGTTTTATATTCAAGTGTTTTTACATTCGGGAATGTTTTTGGAAGCGTTGACGTGCCTCCTGATGTGTAAAATGCTTCAAGCATCCCAAACTCACTAAAATATATTGATTCTATTCCTGAGAGCGAAGGAACCTCTTTCAATTCGCCTTGCTGAATAACCTTAGACGGCTCTGTATAGTGATCCATGACACCTTCAAGGGAAAAGACAGCTGAATAGTTAAGAGGTGGAACTGGCTTCGTCGGAATTCCACCAACATAAAGCTTAATCGATTCTACCTTATCTAATTTAGAGGCACCGTAACCAGTTAGAATATTGATCATCCCAGGTGCTACCCCTAAGTCAGGTATGAGTGTTAGTCCTTTCGAGTTGGCTTCATCACTTAAGGCTAACACTTTGTCTGTTACTTCCCCAATATGACCACCTAAATCAACGGAATGAACACCTATTTCCAATGCTGTTCTAGCTACTTTTTCATTAAAGCTATAGAATAGTGCATTGATGGAGACTTCCCCTTTAGACATCACTGTGCGTAGGTTTTGATCATCTTCTGCGTTTAGTTCTACTGCTTCAATTCTGTCTGTATTCAGTGTATTGACAAAGTCTTTTGTTGCTTTAATATTTAAGTCTGCTAAGAACACTTTTTCTACATTTTCACTTGTAAGTAAGTCACGAGCAATTTCTCTTCCCATTAACCCTGCACCTAATACAACTACTTTCATCCCAACATCCCCTTTTCGTTGTTTAGTTTTCAGTATCAATCTGTGCCCTTTGTAACTTTCCGCTGTAATCTACATAAATACTTTTCCATTCTGTATAAACATCTAATGCTGCTTGCCCTGAATCTCTATGGCCGTTCCCTGTTCCTTTCGTCCCCCCGAAAGGCAAATGAATTTCTGCACCCGTCGTCCCAGCATTAACATAAACAATCCCCGTGTCTAAATCTCTTTGCGCTATAAATATTTTATTAACATCCTGAGAAAAGATAGAACTTGACAGCCCAAATTTCACACTGTTATTTACTTCAATTGCCTCTTCTAAACTCTCAACCTCAATAATACTAATTACTGGACCAAAGATTTCTTCTTGCGCAATGGTCATGGTTGGTTTGACTTCTGTAAAAATAGTAGGCTCATAATAATAGCCTTGCTCGAATTGTGATGAAGATAAAATATTGCCACCTGTTAAAAGTTTGGCACCTTCTTCTTTCCCGATTTGCACGTAAGAATGGATTTTTTCTAAAGCTGCTTGATTAATGACCGGTCCTACTTTAACAGACTTATCTAGACCATCACCAATTGTCAACTGTTTTGCAGATGAAACAAGCCTTTCTTCTAGTTCCTTTCTCACTTCCTTATGAACGATGACACGGCTACAAGCAGTACAACGTTGGCCAGCAGTACCAAATGCACTCCAAAGAATCCCCTCAGCAGCCAATTGAAGATCCGCGTCATCCATCACGATGACAGCATTTTTTCCACCCATTTCAAGTGATACCTTTTTAAGATTTCTCCCTCCGAGTTCTGCAACTTTACTTCCTGTTTCAGTTGAACCGGTAAAGGAAATGACCTTAACATCAGGGTGTTCGATCATTGCAGTTCCGACGGTTGCCCCAGCACCAAAGACGATATTCGCTACCCCCTTTGGTAATCCCACTTCATGAAAAATTTTTGCCATTTCATATGCCATCATAGGAGTTTCAATGGAAGGTTTCCATACGACTGTATTTCCTGAGACAATCGCTGGGAATGACTTCCATGTTGCAATTGCAATTGGGAAATTCCAAGGTGTAATTAGACCAACAACCCCAATTGGTGCTCTTACACTCATGGCAAATTTATCTGCAAGTTCTGAAGGTGTTGTTTCTCCGAATAACCTTCTTCCCTCGCCGGCCATATAGAAGGCCATGTCAATCCCTTCTTGTACTTCCCCACGCGCTTCCTCAATGACTTTTCCCATTTCTTTTGTTAAAATGCGAGCCAAATGTTCCTTTTTCTCTTTTAGCTTGTACCCGATTTCATATAAGAAGTCCGCTCTTTTTGGTGCAGGTACACGTGCCCAAATTTTTTGAGCTTCTTTCGCTGCAGCCACTGCCTGAGCCACTTGCCTTTCTGATGACAGTGGTACAAATGCTAAATGTTGTCCATTTGCAGGATTGATTACTGGAATCGTTTGTAGTTCATCGTTGTCTACCCATTCACCATTTATATAATTAGTTAACTTCATAACATCCTCCTTTTATTCTCGCAATCTCAATATACGGTTAATATATTCGGTTTTTTCTACTTAAAAACCTGAATAATCTATTATATTAATAGTTAGTAGAGAATATTTATCCCCCTTCAAAGATTTGTTAGGTTCTACTGAAAGAAGTTTGAGAAATGAAAGACGATCTATTGCCTCCCCAAATTAGTAAACCTAACTAAAACTACACGAACGCAACGTCCTTGTACCTAACAACTAAAGGGAAATAGCCTTTTTATAATTGAAATTTCATTGGATGTGAAACATTTTCATTATGTTATCCGTATCCATAAGTGATATAAATTAATTAACAAAACTCCTGGAGGTAGGAAAATGAATAATCACGAAATTGATTACAAGCTTTATGGGGATGATATGCAATTTGTTGAAGTAGAACTTGATCCAAATGAAACCGTGATTGCAGAAGCGGGAAGTTTAATGATGATGGATGATTCCATCAAAATGGAAACTATCTTTGGTGATGGTTCTAAAGGTCATGGTGGCGGCCTAATGGGTAAATTAATGGGTGCTGGAAAACGTTTAATTACTGGTGAAAGTTTATTCATGACTACTTTCACGAACGTCGGGAGCGGTAAACGCAAGGTTTATTTTGCCTCTCCTTACCCTGGGAAAATTATTCCTATGGATTTAAGTGAACATCACGGAAAAATCATTTGTCAAAAAGATGCATTTTTAGCTGCAGCCAAAGGTGTTGAGGTTGGTGTAGAATTCCAACGTAAACTTGGTGCTGGTTTCTTCGGTGGAGAAGGATTTATTATGCAAAAGCTTGAAGGTGATGGCATGGCCTTTATTCACGCTGGTGGAGCAATTCATCAAAAAGAATTACAGCCAGGAGAAAAGTTACGTGTAGATACTGGTTGTCTTGTTGCAATGACTTCTAATGTGGATTATGACATTGAAGCAGTTGGCGGTATTAAAACTGCATTATTTGGTGGAGAAGGAATTTTCTTTGCTACATTAAGTGGCCCAGGTACTGTTTGGATTCAATCCTTACCATTTAGCCGTTTAGCAAGCCGTGTATTCGCAGCTGCGCCAGTTACACAAGGCGGTGGTGGAAAAAACACTGGTGAAGGCGGAATTGGTGGCCTATTCAATTTATTTAATGACTAACATATGCAAAAAGGGTCTTGAACATTATAGTCCAAGACCCTTTGTTGTTATCAAGACCTACTATTCCTCTTAAAAACTCACAATCGCTTCATCCAATTTTGATGCAGCTGTTTCTAGTTTGTCTGAGGATTCTCCTATTTTTTCAACGATGGTTGTAAGCTCTTCTACTTGGGATCCTACGTTTTCAAAGTCAGAAATGGTTGCATCAACTGTTGATGAAATTTGTTCAAATGATTCGAGGGATTTTTCATTTTGTTTCATTCCGTTTTGAACAAGCGCTTGTATGTGATGAATTGATTCGATTACTTGGGATGTTACTGAACTCGACATCGTAATTAATGTAGCAATTTGTTCAACGGATTGTTTTGTTTGATCTGCTAATTTACGTACTTCATCTGCAACAACAGCGAATCCTTTACCGTGTTCACCTGCACGTGCAGCTTCGATTGCAGAGTTTAATGCTAATAAATTAGTTTGACCTGCTATGTCTTTAACAATTTCAACAACTGCCTGAATTTCAGACGAAGATTGATCTAACGCTTGTACCATTTTCGTCATTTCAACTGTCTTGCTATTGATTTCTCTTGTTTGTTCACTAAGGAGATTTAATTGCTCATATCCTTTTCCAGAGGCTTCTTTTGTCCCTTGTGCCCCTTCTATACTATTTTGAAGTAGTTCATTTACATACTTTGTACTAGAAATAAGCTCTGCGACAGCCTCATTCGTTTGTTGTGATTGTTCCTCTAAATCCTTTGAAATACGACCAACAACAGCTTGAATATCACTTTTCACAATTTGCCTTTGTTCCTCTAACAGAAGATTTGCTTCTTTTTCATACTCTTCTAACACGATTTGTTGTTCAAAATTGCAGACTTTACTAACCGCATTTAGAACTTTTGCAGTTTCAGCAGGTGATAATTGCAAATTACAAACAATGTTTCGAACTTCACTTGCCAACTTTTCAAATCCTGCTAAATACCATTTTGTTGTTAACCCAATATGTAAATGGACCTTTGAAACCCTTCTTCGATTGTCTAAATAAGTCTGATCGATTCTACCATCAAACATTTTCATTAAATGCTGTTTTAATGTTTTACCGAGTTTTTCCGTAGAACTGTGTTCCTCAATCATTTCTTTAAACTGAGGTATATTGGCAATCGTTTCGTAAAATGCACCGACTATTATATCTGTATATGGCTCTAAATAAGGTTTAACTGAACGAACCACCTGTAAATCTTCATTTGTCAAACCAATCATTTTTAACTGTATTAAACGCTCAGTATCATCAATATAAATCCCAACATCAGGAAAAGTTTTATCTAAAACTACTTCCGGTGTTCTTTTTCTGTTAAAAGAGAACAATTCAACCACCCCAAAGGCATCATTATTTTTTTAAACCAACTTCAAATATGTATAATATTTATGCTAAATGTACTATGACTATAATCCCAATATAAGGTAATCACTCTATTTATTCAAGGTATATTTATTATAGTAATAAATGTTTTACAAACTTAAAATAAAATTAACAAAAAGGTTGTGGAAACATTTTTTCCACAACCTTTAAAATTCTATAAATATACAATTACAATTAATATAGCCGCTAAAATAAGTCGGTAAATAGCAAATGGAACAAGTTTGACACGAGAAATCAATTTTAAGAAGAATTTAATAGAGATTAGTGCAAAGACGAATGCACTGATAAATCCAACCGCATAGAACGCAAAGTGATCAGGATTAATATGCTCCCAGTTTTTCAATAGTGAAATTCCACTTGCCCCTGCCATGATAGGCACTGCCATAATAAATGTGAAATCTGAAGCCGTTTTATGGTCTAACCCTAAAATAACCCCACCTGAAATCGTTGCCCCAGAGCGAGAGAATCCAGGCCATAAAGATAAACATTGAATTAATCCAATTTTAAAGGCCTTCCCGTATGATAATTCATCTAAAGATGTAATAGCTGGTCTTTTGGGTGCAAATTTATCTGCAATGATCATCCAAATAGCCCCAACAATTAAACCAATAATTACTGTTGAAATAAAGAATAAATTTTCATCGATAAAATCTTCAAATAAAACACCAAAAATACCTGCCGGGATAATCCCTACAAAAACATGTCCTAAATTAAATTTCTTTGAAGCTGTTTGTCCTTTAATTTTATAAAGACCAACGAGACTTAAAATACGTTTCCACATCACAACGACAACTGCTAAGATTGAACCTAGCTGTACGACGATCTTAAATGTATTTGCTGAATATTGACCTAAGAATTCTGTTGTTTTTAACCATAAATCATCGACGATAATCATATGTCCAGTCGATGAAACTGGTGCAAACTCTGTCACCCCTTCTACAAAACCAAGGATGATTGCTTTGATTAAATCAAAAAAGTCCATAAAAATCTCCTTATCATTTTATTCATAATCACTTCAATAACGCCCAGGCGTTATTGCGTCCGGATTTTGAATTGAGCTTAGGCTAAAAGGATGGTGGTCATTTAACCGTTGTCGCAAGGATGCGCCGTTCATAGGCTAATATCCTATAACTCCTCAATAAAATCCGTGACATCTGCCAGAGGCTTTATCTTCATTCAGTAAGGTTGGCGTCCCCTACTGAATGAAGATAAAAAATTAATGTAACATGATACTGAAGTTAATGTCTATATTTATAGAATGGTAGTCTATTCATTCCTTTGTAAATGTTACATCAATTACCCATAACTCCGAACGACTGCCAATACGAGTAGGTGGTCCCCAGAATCCAAAGCCTGAGGAAACAAGTGCATGCATTCTCTCTTTTAGCATATGTCCATAATCAAGTTCAAATATCATATTGGTAATTAGATTGTTAGGCCACAGTTGACCATAGTGTGTATGACCCGATAGATGAAGGTCTACACCTGCACTAGAGGGTGACTCCAAGTCATTTGGTGTATGGTTCATAACAAACCACGGGTATTCTCCATTTTCTGGCTTTAAATGAGCTACTTTCATTCGATTTTCATTCACGGAATCTTCTTGCCCTGTTAAATAAAAACGATTTCCTACAAGAATAGTTTCGTCCATTAAAATTTTAACATTGGCATTCTTCATTTCTTCCACGAGTAACGGGATTTTCCCACCATAATATTCGTGGTTTCCTAATACTCCATAAACACCATATGTCGCCTTTAGCTGCTTCATCACATCATCCATACCTTCATCTACAAACCAAATTGGATCATCATCCACTAAATCACCCACAAGTAGCACAACATCTGGATGCGCTTCATTGGACAAATCCACAAATTTTTGTAAATGTTCTTTGTCAGATAAAATTCCTAGGTGAAAATCAGAAGCAACTACAAGTCGGAGTGGTTCTCCTTTTTTATCGATTGTGATCTCTAAATTACGAACCACAGGTGAATATGCATTGTATGTACCAAAAGCAAACAACACAATTAATAAGGAAAATACGATTGTACCCACAATTTTAATTCTTTTTATACGAGTTATTAATACAAAGAGATTAACTAATACACATAAAATGAGACCATATTCAAACAGGAACATCCAGTAGCTACCGATTACTGAAAAGACATGTAAAGAATTAAACCATTCTCCAAATAAAACACTAAAAGCTACAAAGTAAATAATGCTCCAATAAATAATCGGCCATCGATAAAGATTGAGCGATTGAAGCCATTTTTTTAGATTCCAACCTAAATATGTAGTAAGTGCACCATAAATGATGGCAATTAAAGCGATCTGGAGTATTTCCTTCACGGGCCCCCCTCCTATCTACTTACCTCTCAAAAGTATAACACGCAGAAATGGATTGTTCATTTCAAAAAAATGTAAAGGCAACACAAAAATCTGTGTTGCCTCTGTACACTATTAATAATCTAGTTGAACTGAAACGATCACTTTAAATAAATCACCATCCACATCAATTTTCAACCTTCCACCATGTAAGTCTACTATTGATTGTGCAATAGCTAACCCTAGACCTGATCCATCTGTATGACGAGAGGCATCAGCTCGTTTAAAGCGTTCTGTTAGCTCTTCAACATTTTCTCCTAATTCATAGTTTGCAATATTTTTTACAATAAATTCAGCTTCATTGCCTTTTCGATTTAAGGTAACATAGACACGACTACCATCTAAGGAGTACTTCATTGCATTTAACACTATGTTATCAATGACTCTCCACCATTTTTGTCCATCTACATAGGCATATAGAGGCTCATCTGGCATTGTGATACGAAGTTCTAAGTTTGCATTACGAAAGGCCTCTTCATGCTCTCCAATTGCTTGCTGCAAGAGCTGTGTTAAGTCCACTCTTTGTTTCGTTAATTCAATATTTCCACTTGCCATTTTTGATACCTCAAACAAGTCTTCTATTAACGTTTTTAGGCGGGCAGATTTTTTATCTAGCACTTCAATATAATGTTTACGTTCTTCTTCAGTAATGTTTGGGTTTTTTAACAAATCTGTATACGTGATAATGGATGTTAACGGTGTACGCAAATCGTGGCTTACATTCGTAATCAGCTCCGTTTTTAAGCGCTCACTTTTTGCTTGCTCCGTCATCGACTTCTTTACACCTTCACGTAATTGATTCAAATTGGTTGCATGATTTGCTAAAGGACCTTTCCCTTTCACCCTAATATCTGCTGTTAAACGACCATCAGCCATTTCCTGCGTTTGTCTCATAATCCGGTTTAGGTAGCCCATACGACGAAGGAAGATGATTGATGCGGGTAATCCGATAAAGAATAACAAAACAGTATATATTATTGCTAATTCACTACTCATGAAAGCACCAACTAAGCCAATCCCTGCAAGGAAAGCGACCATTAAAATCGCGACTGATTGTGTGCCAATTTTGCGGTTTAAAAACAAATCTTGCATGCCATCTGCTAAACGATATAGCATTGCACCCTTAATTTCCTTTTTTACATGCTCTGAACTAAATGAATCCCATAATTGCAGCGTTTCGAAGGTCCAAACTGATCCGAAAATGGTTCCACTAATTATGATCATCATTAATACGAAATAAGTTATTAACTCAAATACATATGGAAATACATTATATATTCCGAAATAGTAAACATTTGAAATCATATTACCTAATATATCTAGTAACAAAAAGCTACTAAGCAACATGATAATTACAATTACAATTCGAACATCGATTGGTAATTTTAAGAAGCTTTCTTTCAATTTATTTGAAGTTGTAAATTGTTGAAAAGATGGTTTCGCCCCTGTGAATAACAAGATAGCTGCTAAAATTCCGGTTGCCCAAATGATATAGAAAACCATTTTCGAAAATTTAAACGTTTGATAATCATCTTTGAAATTCGTAGCACTCAGCATTGACTTTGGTATACTGATTACCCCTTCAAACTGTGATACCTCTCCTTCATAACGAAACGATTCATATAAATTAAAATCATCCCCTTCAACCACATCATAAGGTTCAATATAAGTGGTACTATCCACTGTTAAATATGATTGTTGGTTACCATAGGTTTCTTTAAAAAGACCAGAAGTTATTTGTTCACCAGATTCAAATACTTTGCCTGTCTCTATATTTGTAAAGTTATAAGAAAAGTAACTAAATTCATTCAAAAAATCTTTACGGTTTCTTTCTTGTTGCGCCGCATATTTTTCGATTAACAATTCTTTTTGCTTACGAATTTTTTCTTCAACATGATCATCATTACTAAAGTTTTCATTGATGTCCGCAATTTTTGCGTCTCGTTCCTTTACTAGTAACGTTTCAAGCTCTTTGTCGTTGTCTAGTTTAGCTTGGTCAATTCGATCACTATATTGTGCGCGAATATTTTCTACTTGATCAGCTAATGTTCCATAGTAATTGCGATGCTCTTCAATTTCTGTTTGCGTTACAGTAATATTTTCTTTAGCCTTTTCAGCATTGAAAGGTTCCAAAACGTATTGGCCAAGTTGTTCAATAAACGTTTCTTTCGTTGTAAGAAAACTATCTGATTTAAAGTAAGATTTTCCAATATAGCTATGACCATGATTGATTAACAATGTAATGGCAAAGACAACCCAAGTAATAAGAAAAAGTGTGAGGAGTAATTTACCCTTAATTTTCATCTCTATGTTCCTCCTCAAAATAATTTGGCTAACAATCGAAGTGTATCTTCATGTTCACTAAAAAAGCGCCAAGTAGTAATCCCAATACAAATGGTTCCTATTACGGAAGCGATGATACATAGGAATGTTACCAACTGTTCGAGCTTACTTTTCAATTTTATATCCAATTCCCCACACAACCTTTAAGTATCGAGGATTTTTCGGATCCGCCTCGATTTTCTCACGAATTTTACGAATATGAACGGCTACAACATTTTCAGCATTATAAGCCTCCTCATTCCAAACAAGCTCATAAATTTCACGAATAGAAAAGACGCGTCCAACATTTTTCAATAACAACTCGGTAATCTTGTACTCAATCGGCGTAAGCTTAACAACGTCACCATCAAGTCGCACTTCCTTAGCATCCATATCAAGTGATAGTCCATCTACTTCTACCTTCGAAGTTTGCCCTTGATAAGTTCCAAGCTGAACATAACGTCTCAGCTGCGACTTTACCCTTGCCAGTAGCTCAAGTGGATGAAAAGGTTTTGAAATATAGTCGTCCGCGCCAACAGATAAGCCATGAATTTTATCGGTGTCCTCGGCTTTTGCACTTAGCATAATAATTGGAATATTTCGCTCCGCCCTAATCTTAAATGTTGCTGTAATCCCATCCATGTTTGGCATCATAATGTCTAAAATAATCAAATGAACTTCATTCTTTTCTAATAATTCCAGCGCTTCCACACCATCTGCAGCTTTTAACACCTTGTACCCTTCATTTTTCAAATAAATCTCTATCCCATCACGAATGTCTTGGTCATCATCTGTGACGAGCACTGTTAATGTTTCCACTGCTCCCACCTCACTGCTTTTTCTTATAAGTTTATAATAAATGTAGAATCTTAATATCGACTTATTATAATTCTGAAGAAATTCTTAAGAAATAATAAAAGCGGAGGCGGCTCGTTCAGGCTCGACACGCACTGGAGACTCCGAGAAGAAGGCGCTTTTTGCCTTCGTAGGAGGAGTCGAAGTGACGCGAGAGCCTAGCCGCCATAGCTAGACACTCTGTTCAAACTCCAAAAATTTATAATTACTCAGGAGAAAAGAAAAACTACTTAGAGAGAACCCCCTAAGTAGTTTTTATCTCTTCGTTATTAGTTTCTATTTGGACAGTTTCATTCGTCGACTTTCTACTTCCCATCGTTAACACAATAATGCCTCCCAGAAGTAACATTATTCCAACCCATGAAGTTGGGCTTAAATATTCACCGACTAGAAATACACCAAGCAGAGCCGCGGTTAACGGTTCAGCCAACGATAATGTTACGGCAGATGAAGAACTAATTTTCCCTAGCCCAGCTAAAAATAAAACATAAGCAAGGCTTGTTGCCCCTAACCCCATCAAAATCATTGGCCAACTATTTTGGGAGGAAAACGCCCAACTAATCCCATCTTGTGAAAATGGTAATAAAAGAAGGGCACATAAAGAAAACGTCATTGCAACAGCTGGTAACGTATCTTCTTTCTCTGTTAATTGCTTGCTACAATTTGTGTAAAACGCAAACATAACACCTGCACAAAGTCCAAGTAGCACCCCTGTTAAATTAACTGTTGCTTCCCCTTTATTAACAAATAATAAAATACATCCAATAATCGCCAACGTAGTAGCTGCCCCCCAAATGCGGGTTGGTTTCCGTTTCCACAAAAGCCATTCAACTAATCCAGCAAACACTGGAGAACTACCAATGGTAACAACCGTTCCAACTGCTACCCCTGTAAATCGAATTGAAGTAAAAAAGAAGGATTGGAATAGCGCGATTGTAATTGCTGCCAATAGTGTCCACTTCCAAGACCAGTTTCGAAAATCAACTTTCTTCATTATCAGTACCGCTAAGAGAAGTACCCCTCCCCCAATCGCAGAACGGACCCCTGCTATCGCAATAGGTGAAATTCCATCTTGCAAAAAGGTTTGTAAAGTACCTGTCGTTCCCCACAAGATCCCAGCAATCATAACAAATATGTAAGGCAACATATTCACCACTCATTCATCCCCTTTGACAAATTCTACTACTAATGATGCTATCATAATTTACAATTACTTCAATCTAATTTAATAGTGATATTAAGTTAAAATTTTACAAATTATTCATAATCAAACGTTTTGGTGTATGATGGGAGATGATATTAAATAAAGGAGGTCTCATATATGTATAAATCCGTTGCTGAAACTGCAAAAGACATTTCAATGCCAGAAGATCAAGTATTACGTTACATTTATGAAGGCCGTATAAAAGCTGTTCATGATGGAAAACAATTTCTTATTAATAGCACCCAATTTGACACGTATTTCGAACAATTAGAGCGAATTAAAGAGGAGATTGAAATTTGGCGCAATACTCCAATTCCAGAGGATATCGATGTGAAGGATGAAGATTAACAAAAGAAATGTGCATTTCACAAAATTCTTATGTTTTGCTTCATACACAGTAACTGTTCATAATCCAGAACAAGCAAAAAACTACTTGAAGCGTCATCAATGCGCTCCAAGTAGTTTTTAAATTGTTACAACGAAACCTGCACGTTTGCCAATGATTTCTGCGTAATCTTCAACCATTACACTTGCAGTTGGATACATACCTGCTCCAGGGCCAACAAGTGTTAATGTCCCGATATAATTCGTTTCCATTGTGACCGCATTAAATACATCATCAATTGGATATAAAGGATGTTCTTTATCAACTAACATTGGACCAACTTTTGCAAAGATTGTTCCATCTGAGAGTTTTTCAACTTCCGCTACATGACGATAACGTAACCCCTGTTCAGTTGCTTCCATCACTTGTTCAGATGTAATACCATCGATTCCAATTACTTCTACATCTGCCCAATCTGGCTGCTCCCCAAATGCTAAAGCAGAAAGAATCATAAGTTTTTTGAAAGCATCTTGGCCAGAAACATCATTGTATGGATCGGCTTCTGCATAACCAAGTACTTGGGCTTCTCGTAGTGCCTCTTCGAAAGACCAGCCTTCAGCACGCATTTTTGTTAAAATATAATTAGATGTACCATTTAGAATTCCTTGAATTCTACTTACGTCATTTACTAATAAAGTATTTTTCATTGTTTTAATAACGGGCACGCCGCCAGCAGTTGTAGCTTCATAACCAACAAATACTCCATTTTGTTTTGCTAACTCTTGCAACTCAAGCCCGCGCTTAGCAAACATTACTTTATTGGCAGTTACAACATGGCATTTATGCTCTACAGCTTTTTTAAGATATGTAAAAGCAGGCTCTTCATTAACAATTGCTTCAAATACAACTTGAAGACCTTTAACTGATAACACATCGTCAATACTATCCGTTAATAAATGAGCTGTTCCAGGTACACGTTCTTTGGATGTATCCCTTACTAAAATTTTTGCTACCTCTAATTCAAGCCCTAATTTATTCCTTAGCTCTTCTCTTTTTTCATTTAGTACGTGGTATATTCCCTGACCGACTGTGCCAAAGCCTAAGATGGCCGCCTTAATTATTGCCATACCTATACTCGCCTCCATCTTCTTCTCTCAATCCAAAACGAACTATTAGAATATTTCAATATTATAAAAATTTTATCTTATATTCAGACGGAAAACAAGGGGAATCTTCTCAAGAAGGACATTTGTTTTCTTAGAAAGGTCAAAAGTCACTTCCTAATGAGTGAAATAAAATAAAAGAATTTGCACGCCTTTGTAGCTAACCTAAACCTACATATTCGTATTCACCCGAATCGTGAGGTGTTTATTTTGCTTGGTTAGCTTTTTCTACTGGGGCTTCGCAAATTCCTTTTTTATAGTTTAGTATTTAAACCTCTTAATGGTTTGTTGTAAACTATCAGCCATAATCGCTAGCTCATCAGCCGAGGCTGAAATTTCCTCCATAGATGCAAGTTGTTCTTCAGTAGAAGCGGAGATATTTTGAATCCCTTCTAATGTATGATTTGTTAGGCTTTGAACTGCTTGAGTTGCATCCGATACTAGTAGTGATTGTTTTGACATGTTAGTGGTTGTAGTTGAAACTTCTTTAATTTCATTTGTCACTTCCATAACATTTTCTTGAATAGTAACAAACTTTTGACCAGCTTCATTCATAACTAAAATTCCTTTTCCTACTTCTTCAGTCCCTGTAGCCATTTTCTCTACGGCTTCATTGGTTTCAAATCGAATTTTACTAATAATCTCTGCGATTTGTTTTGTTGCTGTTGCAGATTGTTCAGCTAATGTTCTTACTTCATCTGCTACTACGGCAAAACCTTTCCCAGCTTCTCCTGCACGAGCAGCTTCTATTGATGCGTTCAACGCTAGTAAATTAGTTTGATCTGCAATTTGTTTAATTGCTTCTACAATTTGGCCAATTTCATTGGAACGCTTCCCTAAATTTAATATAGCAACTTCTATACTTTTAACGGTTTCGCTAATTGACTGCATTTGATTAATAGCTTGTTGAATTGTTCGATCTCCCACTTGCACTTCTTGAAGTGCTTGTCTTGCTTTATTTGATGCATTCTCTGCAATACTTGAAATCATTTGTATACTTTGTTGCATTTCATTTGTTGCGATTGAGCTGTTTGCTACAGCTGCTGATTGTTGTTCAGCTCCACTAGCAAGCTGTTGTATAGATTCAACAATTTGATTAGTTGCTTTCTGGTTTTCTTCCGTACTTGCTGTTAATTCTGCAGATGAAGCTGCAAGTGTGTTTGATTGATCGCTTACGTGTCGAATTAGTGTTTGTAATGAATCAATCATTTTATTAAAAATGCCCGCTAAATGGCCGAATTCATCTTGATTTTTTATCTCAATTTTATTGCGTAAATCACCTTCGCCAATTTTCCCTGCTGCTTCTCCTAATAATCTTAACGGTCTTAATATAGAACGAAGCATTGGATAACCAATTACAACACCGACAATAATAGCAGCTATTAATACGATGATCGTTACAGTTAATATTCCATTTGTCGATGTATTTACATCCTGCATCATCAGCGTTCCAACAATATACCATCCAGTAAATTCATTTTTCTTAAAGAAAATATGCTTTGGTGCATCATCTTCATGAATTTTAAAATTACCAAATTCTTTATCAGACATCTGAGTGTGATACTGCTTATCTGCTGCTACACCATTCTCTATATTCGGGTCTGCTAAATAATATTGTTTCGCATCCATTAATGAAGCAAATCCTGTATCACCAATCTTAACAGATTTAACGAGATCCATGATAGTTTCGAGATTAATATCAAAAGAGATTACACCTGAACCATCCTTTAATGCAGCCGCTACGGACATCATTAGTGTTCCATCTGATGAAGAAATATACGGGTCAATCACTACTGGGCTATCTGTATTTTCAATTGCCTTCAAATACCACGGTTCCGAAAAAGGATCAAAATCATCATCAAAATTAAAATAAGGATTACGCATAAAATTTCTTCCCTTTTGTACAACTGAAACTGATTTAACGCTATCTTCTAAAGAATTATATCGCTCCAACTCTTTTAAAATCTGTTGTTCAGTCCAACGCTCAGAAATGATTGTACTGTAATAATCAGCTTGAGCAACAACTGGTTTTATTTCATTCGTAATTAATTCATCAAGTAACTCAACTTCTCGCTCCGAGTGTTTACTAAGTGTATCCTCATACTCTATACTAGAATAGAAATAAGATATAACTCCAATTGACACACTAGGAATTAACAAAATTAATATAAAGGTTACAATTATTCGAAATTTAACCGAAAACCCCTTTTTTATTTTTTTCCTTTTCATGCTTTTCCTCACCATACTTTTCACAATAAATAATTACCAATAGTTCTAAATATCTAAAATTCGATAAGATATCATCTTATATTAATAAAACTTTTTATCTGTTACAATATGAATTTGCTACCGAAAATAGTTTAAGAGTCATTATCCGTCAAGAAAAACTAGATAAAAATTACTATCATTCGGTAATTATTATCAATTATAAACAAAAAAAGCAGTCCTAAGGTTGCCACTCAACCAATTTAGGACTGCTTTCATTATTTGTATTATGAAACTTTTTTGATTCCATACTCATGATATCGAATAATTATTTCATTTATGATTTTTAATTCATCTTCTGTAAAATTAGGAACCCCGTACGTTCTATAAACTAATTGAAACTTCCCATACTCCAAATGCCATTCTTTTGCGGGTAACGTTATATGATGATCCCCGTGTTCTTGATAGGCATCCAACACTTCGTTTATGGCGTACTCATCTGAGTTTAAGGAATGAGCATGTTCTGAATAAATACTATGCCCAAAAACATGTTTCCACTTATTTTCAGCCTCATTTAACAGATGTTGTAAAGAGGTACAGTTTATAAATGTATGTAGTTCATTCAATTCATAAATAAAATACGAAGCTACATTATGTGCATTATATACATTTCCCATCTTACAACACTCCAGTTTTAATATGTTAGGTGTAGCAGTCTGGGGGCGACTAGACTGCTACATTATAAAAAAGCTAATACTTTACAAAGGAGAGGGAATTTAACGAAAGAATTAATGTTGGTTGGTTACATTAAATACTGCTCCCCCTATATTAAACAGTATACAATCCAATAACTATAAAGTCAATAAAACAAATAAAGTTACTAGGTTTTAAGTTGTATTAATTAACCTTGGCGTAATTGCGTCTAGATTTCGGACTCGTATTAAAGCGAGTTTATATACTTTACGAATTCTTTGACTATCGCCAAAAGGCTTCTTCTTATTAAGTGCAATTCATCTACCAAACAACAAATAAATTCTTCACTTACCTTACCCTCTAAAGTGGTGAAATTTTCCCACTAAATAAAGTCAAAGTTTCTCAGCCGAATGGATGGCTTATTGTATGCTTGTAAACTCTAAAATTTTGCGAAATGATGCAAAGTTTTAGAATTTACTAGGGCATACAAACTTTTTATTGTGCAGATCTTACTTATGCGTTTGTATTTGCTACACCTTCACTTACTGTAACTGTAGCTAAGGCTTGATCTAAATCTTCAATAATATCCTCAACTGCTTCTAATCCAACTGATAAGCGAATGAGCTCTTCAGATACACCAGCAATTTTTAACTCTTCAGCGGATAATTGTTGGTGAGTAGTAGAAGCTGGGTGAATAATTAATGATTTTGCATCTCCTACGTTTGCTACATGTGAGAACAACTTCACATTATCAATGATTTGACTACCCGCTTCACGGCCTCCTTTAATGCCAAATGTAAGGATTGAGCCGAAACCATTTTTCAAATATTTTTTCGCTAATGAATGCGATGGGAAGTTTTCGTTTCCAGGATAATTTACGTATTCCACGAATGGGTGGTTTTCTAAGTATTCTGCTACTTTCAATGTATTTTCTCCGTGTTTTGAATAACGCAAATGAAGCGTTTCTAAACCTTGTAAGAAATTAAATGCAGCATCTGCACTTAAAGTTGGACCAAAGTCACGTAACAATTGAACCCGTAGTTTTGTGGCAAATGCAGCCCCTGCCGCGTCAATTCCGAAACGTATACCGTGGTATGATTCATCTGGATCTGTGAATCCTGGGAATCGACCTTGCGTCCAATCAAATTTCCCTGCATCTACTACAACTCCGCCAATTGTCGTACCATGGCCACCAATCCACTTTGTTGCTGAGTGAACAACAACATCTGCACCAAAATCAATTGGGTTCGAGCCATAAGGAGATGGGAATGTATTATCAATAATTAATGGAAGTCCATTTTCATGTGCAATTTGTGCTACTGCTTCAATATCTAAAATATTTAAACTTGGATTCCCTACTGTTTCCGCATAGATTGCTTTTGTGTTTTCTGTAATGGCTGCACGGAAGTTTTCTGGATCTCTTTCATCGACGAATTTTGTTGTAATTCCATATCGAGGTAATGTATTTGCAAATAAATTATACGTACCACCGTATAAAGACCCTGCAGCAACGATCTCATCGCCTGTCCCAGCAATATTTAAAATTGAAAACGCAATGGCTGCCATCCCTGAAGAAAGTGCTACAGCAGCAGTTCCCTTTTCAAGTAAAGCAATTCGCTTTTCAAACACATCAACTGTCGGATTCATAATGCGAGAGTAAATATTTCCTGATTGCTCTAGAGCAAATAGTTTACATGCATGCTCCGTATTTTCGAATGCATATGCAGTTGTACGGTAAATTGGTACAGCTATTGCTCCTGTTTCTGGGTCTGGTTGTTGCCCACCATGAAGTAAATGTGTTTCTGGACGTAATTCTGACATGTATCTGTTTCCTCCTAGAATTATTTCGATGGATGATCGGTGAGGAGGAGTTCTTGGAAAAACAAAAAGCCCTCTTCAGAAGAGAAGAGGGCTGCTAATTACGCATTTTTCCTCCCCTTATCTTTCAGATCCCGATTCGAATCTGTAGGAATTAGCACCTTTGCAAAAACAAGTTGATGAATTCGCTGGTTGCTGGGCATCTTCGGGCCTAGTCCCTCCGCCACTCTGGATAAAGGTATTTGATTCATGTTCCATCGTTGAACTAACTATAAATCATAGTAATGCACTCTGTCAACTACCTTTTCTAAATTTTTCGAAACTTCTTACATATAATCAGAGTATAATAGATAATAAGTTACTTGTAGGGGGGAAGTCAAATGACCGTAGCGTTATTGACTGTATTGGTTGTGGGGTACCTCATCGGTTGTATTCATGGTTCAAATGCAGCTCAAGTTTTATCGGGTGTGAATTTAAAAAAGGCAGGTCATGGAAACGCTGGTGCTTCCAATGCCACTCTTTCTCTAGGTTGGAAGTATGGAATCCTAGTTGGACTCATTGATATTGGAAAAGGCATTTTTGCTATTCTTTTATTCCGCTTTATACTAAATGATTACTTTAGTTTTACTGACTCAGAAATATCCATTCTACTTTATTTAACAGGAGCAGCTGTTATTCTTGGTCATAACTTTCCAATTCATATGAAATTTCGTGGTGGGAAAGGAACTGCTTCACTTATTGGTATTTTTATTGCATTAGATTGGAAAATGGGATTAATAGGTTTTATAGCAATTATCTTAGTTTCATTAATTACAGATTACTTAATCGTTGGTGTCTTTGTTTTATATGCTATTTTTGTTATTTCAGCACTTATATTCGAACCGTCTATCTGGCCTTCTATTATTTCATTTCTATTATTTTTAATTGCTTTCTATCTTCACAAAGAAAATATGAAACGCATGCACCACGGTACAGAGCCGAAAGTTACTTCCGCCTTTAAGAAAAAATCAAAATAAAATCACCGATTACATTAGGATCATCCTTCTGTAATCGGTTTTTTCTTGGCTCCTCTTTCTATTAAGAAACATCCAGTAAAAACTCTTTTGTGCGAAAATTTTGTAAAGTAAACAAAAATATACTAAAATACTCTTAAAAGATATCATTTTTACTTATACGAAGGGGGAGAAACAAAAATGACAGTAAAAGAGGTATTACGAAATCACTCTTCTGTTCGAAAATATACAGGGGAAGTCATTACAAAAGATAAAATTGTGGAATTAGTCGAAACCGCTCAAATGGCCGCAAGTTCTCACTTTGTACAAGCTTATAGCTTAATTTGGATCCGTGATGAGGAAAAAAAGAAAAAACTAGGGGAATTTTCTAAAAATGAATTCCAATTTCAAACTGCCGGAGCTTCATTTTTATTTTGTGTAGATTTTAAACGTTTACAAATGGCTGGTCAAAAACATGGTGTCGATATCGTTGTAGACACTGCTGAAAATCTAATTGTGGGTGTGGCAGACGTTGCAATTTTTGCACAAAATTTCGTTATCGCTGCTGAATCTGAAGGGTATGGTATTTGCTATATCGGTGGCGCTCGCAACAATCCAGCTGAAATTAGTGAACTATTCAATTTACCTGAATATGTGTTCCCACTATTTGCTATGACAATTGGAAAACCAACAAAACGCAATGAAACAAAGCCTCGACTTCCTGTATCTGCTGTTCTACATGAAAATGAGTACAATGCTGATAAATATCATTCACTCTTAAATGATTACGATCAAATAATGGAAGACTATTATGCAAGTCGCAGTTCAAATAGAAAAATGGCAAACTGGACAAAACAAATGGCAGATTATCTAATTGAACAACATCGTCCTCATATGAAAGAATTCCTTGAATCAAAAGGATTCACTTGGAAATAAAAAAAGCGGAGAACAACCGTTTTCTCCAAAGTAAATACTAAACATTCAAAAACAACCCGAAGCATGCTAATGGCAGCTTCGGGTTTTATTATGTCAATACTAGTTTCCAATGATCCCTTTTATTTGCATTAACTTAACTGGTAGGAACATTTCATCTGTAGCAAAATATGTTACAACCACTTCATCACCTTGTTCTAAATAAATTGCTAAAGGTGTTTGTTGTGAGCTAATAATAAAGTTTTGCCCTGTATTTAACAAGAATGAAACAATAGTATATTCCCCTACTCGCTCCTTATAAACCCGTAGGACTTCACCTGAAATTGTTGTCTCTTTTGCATCTGATGTACCGCCATTTACTGAACTACCACCACGACTTAATGCTGTTTTATATAGTTTTAACGCTTCATTTGGTGTCGTACCATATGCAGAAATTTCAGGGTTCGCTGCTGATACAATAAAGTAGTTTTGTAAGAAACCGTTAGAATCAAGAACGGGTGCTAACCAACTAGCTTCTCCGTAGAAGTTATATAAAATTGGCATTTCACCTTGCCATTGTTTTTCAATAAATTTCTTTTCAACAATCTCTAAAGCACCTCTTGAATCCATATAAGAATCTTCTTGATTTCCAGTGTAATAAGTAGATTCACCAGTTCTAGCGTGTGTTAAAGAGTAACCTAACATAGAATCCACGCCTTCTTTTGGACTCGTAAAGTCAGTAAAGTAATACATATCCCCCTCTTCATTGAAGACTGGGCTTACGTTTGCTTCTGTTCCTTCATCTGACGGTAATTTGACATCCTTTTTACCGAACAGGCTATTCCAGAATCCGTGAACATATTTACCGTAGTAACTATTTTGAAGACTTACCGATTCAGGTGATACAGCACCATCAATGAACGTAGGTACCTCATCAATTGAAAGCATTTCACTCTTACCTGTATTGGCATCTACCATTACTATCCCTTTTACATCAAATCCATCTCGAGCAGAAATAAACTTGCCGTAGGAGCGGATATAGAAAGGATTACCCTCATCATCGATCTCTAATTGTGGTGCACCGTAAAAGATTAATGTTGGATATTGGAGACGTATATGACGTTCAAGATTCTTATTAAAGAAGGCCGAAGGGACATACGCCATTTCTTTTTTAACAAACTTTGGGTTATCACTTGAATCTGTTGCACTCATTGTAAAATAACCAGGCGTAGTGTCTCCATTCATCCATTTAAAGAAGCCCGAGAATTCTACGGGGGCAATATATACATACTCTCCATTAACTTTTTGAATTTGCAAATTCCCTAGCTCGTAAAAGCTCGTGTTTGGCACTTGTCCGAAGGCTTTTTTCATTTTATTTTTTGCAAAGCTTGGAGGTACACTAGCAGGCGTTTGTTTTTCGTCAAAAGGTTTTAGTTCAACCTGTACATCCATTTTTGCCGATTCATATTTTTCATTTGCATTCCAAAGGGGTGCAGATAACATATAACCTAAAACAATAATACTAGCAAAAAGTAGTAAACCCTTTAATTTTCGCTCTAAACCTACTGACTGAATGGCACCTAGTAGGGCAGCTACTGGTAAAGCATAAATAAAAACAGTCCAATGTAAGTCAATTTTTGTAATATAAATAACTGCTAAACAAACAATCATACTTGCAATTAGTACGAATATAACGGTTTGGACAAATTGTTTATTTGTCACTTGCCCTTTTGGTACTTTTTTAGTTAGTGGGACAATAATAATTGTTGCGATTATCGCTACAATTACAGCTGTTAAAAATAATTGCTCCATTTTTTCCACCCTTTCTTATAATACTTTTACGGAATAGCCACACCATTAGTTTCATAAATTCAATTAAGAAAGTTTGGTAAATTAATCAATTACACCTTGTTGTAATTGCGTCCAGATTTCAGACTCATATATACACGAGGTATTTTTCCTCTTGAAATCTGTGGCACCCACGGGAGGCCCTATCTATGTTCAGTTGGCTTCTAACGTCAATTGAACAAGATAACGTCCTACAGCATTTCAACATCTATTAGTGTAGATCTTATTCCGAACAAAGATAAGGAGTGATGGATTGTTCCGCTTAGCTTTCATCTTGTTAACTATTTCTTTTAGCTATTACTACACTTTTAATTATGCGTCCATTGAAGACTCTATGAAAATGGTTTATAAATTAATCCCTATGTTTTTAATTATTATCCTGGCAATCATTTCAAAAGCGAATAATGCTAGAGAATATAAATCTAACATAATAATAGCCCTTATTTTCTGTGCAATCGGGGACTTTACATTACAATGGTTTACTATTGGTCTTATCTGTTTTTTAATTGGACACGTCTTTTTTATTCGAGCTTTTCTTACAACTCAAGAAAGTAAGGTACCTTCCTTTATTCAAACGGCACTATTTATCTTTGGTACCATCATGATTGCCTGGATTGGTAGCTCAGTTTTCAACTCTGAAGGATTACTTTTAACAATAGCTGTAACAGTTTATATTCTCGTAATCTTAACAATGGGTATGACCGCTTTTCGTACAAATTCAAATTTTGCAACTGCAGGTGCCATACTGTTTATTGTTTCAGATTCCATCCTAGCATTAAATAAATTTGCTTTAGATCTCACGTACTCTCATGAAATCATCATGTCGTCTTATTACCTAGCCCAACTTTTCCTTGCCATGAGTATTGCAAATTATTCCAATATCAGAAGAAAGTGATACAATAGATGCAGTTTATAGAATATAGGAGGCCAATCAAGTGAAAGAAAAAGTAATTGAACGATTAATTCGTTACGCAAAAATTGATACAGAATCAAATCCTGAAAGTTCTACAACACCTTCTACCCAAAAACAATTCGATCTTCTAACTGTTTTAAAGGATGAGCTTGCGGCAATTGGATTAACTGACATTTCATTAGATGAACATGGCTATTTATTCGCTACATTACCAGCAAATACTGAGAAAACAGTTCCGACAATCGGATTTTTAGCACACGTTGATACATCACCTGACTTTTCAGGGGCAAATGTAAACCCACAACGAATTGACAATTACGATGGTACAGATATTCGATTAAACGCTAATTTAGTGATGTCACCTAGCTACTTCCCTAACTTAAAAAAATACGTAGGTGATACATTAATTACTACAGATGGAACGACACTACTTGGCGCAGATGATAAAGCAGGCATTGCCGAGATTATGACAGCAATGGAATATTTGGTAGAACATCCTGAAATTAAACACGGTAAAATTCGCGTTGCTTTTACTCCTGACGAAGAAATCGGTCGTGGTCCACATAAATTTGATGTCGAAAAATTTGGCGCAGATTATGCCTATACAATGGATGGCGGACCTTTAGGTGAACTTCAATACGAAAGCTTTAATGCGGCTGCCGCAAAAGTGATAACACGTGGTACTAGCGTGCATCCAGGTTCTGCTAAAAACCAAATGGTCAACGCGATTACAATGGCCATTAAATTCCAAAATCAAATGCCTCAAGATGCGGTACCTGAAAAAACTGAAGGCTATGAAGGGTTTATCCATTTAATGAACTTTAATGGACATATTGAAGAAGCAACCCTTTCTTATATCATCCGTGATCATGATAAAGAAAAATTTGAAGAAAAGAAGGCTCACTTCTTAAAAGTAGAAAAGATGATTAAAGAAGAATATGGCGATAATGCCATTACTGTTGAACTTGCTGATCAATATTACAATATGGGTGAGAAAATTGAACCCGTAAAAGAAATTGTTGACATTGCTTATAAAGCGATGGAAAATTTAGATATTAAACCAATTATTGAACCGGTTCGTGGCGGTACTGACGGATCACAACTATCATATATGGGATTACCTACACCAAACATTTTTGCTGGCGGGGAAAATATGCATGGGAAATATGAATTCGTATCCGCTGAAACAATGGAAAAAGCAGCGAAAGTAATAGTGGAAATTGTACAATTATTTGAGGCTCAAGAAAAGTAAGAAAAGTGGAAGGTGCACATGCAAGTAGTTGGCGTTTGTCCCTAGCCCCTTTTTAAATTCATAAATTTATAATTTTTGATAGCGAAGTAGGCATACCTTACTTCGCTATTACTAACTACAGCGGAATCTGAATATTTTGCATCTTTCATAAGGAAGTAGGTTGAGAGTTTGAAAGAAATCGCCCTTGGGATATTAGCTGCCTTATTTTTCGCCGTTACGTTTATTTTGAATCACTCAATGGAGCTTGAAGGGGGCAGTTGGCTTTGGAGTTCATCCTTACGTTATTTCTTTATGCTCCCTTTTTTGCTAGTCATCGTTTTGTATCGAAGGGGGATGAATCTTCTTACCAAAGAAATGAAGGCTCAACCAACTAAATGGTTACTTTGGAGTTTCGTAGGATTTGTATTATTCTATGCCCCTCTTACATTTGCTGCCGCTTTTGGTCCAGGATGGCTCGTATCAGGGACGTGGCAATTTACTATTGTGGCAGGTGTTCTGCTAGCCCCCCTATTTATAACTATGATTGGGGGCGAAAAGATTCGTCAACGAATTCCCATCGTTTCTTTACTTATTTCAAGCGTGATCCTAATCGGGATTATTTTAATACAAATCCCACAAGCACAATCTGTTTCATTTAATAGTCTACTACTCGGAATTTTACCTGTTGTACTAGCAGCTTTTGCTTACCCACTAGGAAACCGAAAGATGATGGAAGTTTGTGATGGCCGTCTCGATACATATCAAAGGGTTCTGGGAATGACAATTGCCTCCATGCCTGCTTGGATTATTCTAGCTTTCTATGCTTTATTTACAGTTGGCTTCCCTTCTCCTAGCCAGGTTTTTCAATCATCAATCGTGGGCATTAGCTCAGGCGTCATTGCGACAGTATTATTTTTCATCGCGACTGACAGAGTTCGTGATGATCAGGGAAAACTTGCAGCTGTTGAAGCGACACAATCAACTGAAGTTATTTTCGTCATTATTGGTGAAATGGTTTTATTAAGCCTTCCATTGCCAGCCCCAATTGCCCTATGTGGATTAGGGATAATTATTATCGGCATGCTACTGCACAGCTACCATACCTTGCTACAATCCAAAAAAGAAACTATTAGAGAGACTCAGTTCGACCCTGAATAGGTCGAGCTGATACCCTTTATATCCACACTCCAAAAACGCTTCGACTTTACTATCCGTTAAAAGAAAAATGCCAAACTTCCTTTATTGGAGTTTGGCTAAATTTTACATGCAATATCTTGATGTAGAGATAACAATCCGTTCTATTATGGGGGGTAGAACGTCAAAAGATAGCTTCTTCTGGAGAAAAGTTGCTATAACAATCCCTCAATTTTTAATTAAGGAGAATTTCTTTCTTTATATGATAATGATAATCATTTTCATTAATAATGTCAACAGTTTCATTCAATAATTTAAATATTCTAATTACCATTGCACAATTAAGGTGAATTGATCGAATATATCAATATCAATAAAAAAACAGGGTGCTCCAAAAGAGAAGCCCCTGATCTCATTAAATCTATTAATTCCTTAATGACCGACGATACTTAAATTGTTTCAATTGGAAGAAAATAAAACATCCAATACAAAAGCCTAATATTGCAATGAATGAAGCCACTGCTACCATGATTGTAAAGATGTACCCTACAATTGTCCAACCTACAACAAAGCTAATGAATCCTATTGCTAAACAGAAAATTGCAATACAAGAGTTAAACTTTTGCTGTGTTACATCTTCAGGTATATATTGCTTTCCTTTCTTAATTAAGAAAAGTCTTGCGAACTTCATAATTGGATTAAAATTAAATAATAAGCCCATTATATTTGCAACGAGTGGAATTGTGAGAATCCACGTTTCTCCAGTAACCCAAGTGAAAATAACTGAAAGAAAAATCGTCCATTGATTTGTTCTAACTAACGGACGTGGTATTGATTGCACTTGCGACATCTTAATACCAACCTTCCCTATTTGTTTTCTTTATTTTACTCATAATTATTCCCTATGTATAGTCAAAATGTTTAAAATGAATAACAATTTAATTACACAAGACGAGTTCTTCCATTAAACAAAGAGCAACATAGAAATGGTATAGTTAATATAATGATGGTAGTTTAATTATCCAATTAGTATGTCACACAAGACGAAATGAAAAAAAGAAAGGTGATATTATGCCTGCTTTAACTTACGATCAACTCCGTGTATTAAATTCCTATAGTATTTTTACGGAAAATCCTGATAAACCACTCTTCACTTTAGCAAATATACATAAAGACTTTTACTTAACTGACTTCCGTAACTTAATGATGGGTGTTACTCAAGCTACGACTGAAACAGCTGCGATTTCACATTTTGGACGCCGTTACGGGATGTTTATGGCTATGCAATTTTATATGTTAGCAATGTATGATGAAATATGGGATGGAAAATTTGAAGATATCCGATATAGTATCGTTAACGAATATGGAGTAAATACGCTAGGTACTTTTATTACAGCAACTGATTTTAGATATGTAGAAGATGATGAACGTGAAAGTGTGATTGCCAAATTATTATTTCAATGTCATGAGGTCATCACTCAATTACGTAAAACGACTTCCATTTCCCCCCTTACCCTTTGGGAAAATATTTTTGGTTATATGCTATGGAATTACCATGTTCAGCTGGAAAATCCACTACTTGCTGATCGCGCATTTGAGGATTTAGAAATATTAGAAGGTACTAAAGTGTGGGAACGGTTTTCAAATAAATCTTGGTTCTTACAATATACTGAAGGGAAAAATCCCGCGCAGCTCGTCAATAGGCCAGTACGTAAAAGCTGTTGCTTCTCTAAAGATATACCAGGACTACTACGGTGTGAATTTTGCCCGATAAAATAAGAATAACTAGTAATTTTGGTCTTCATCGTTTGTATGAAGACCATTTTTTCTATCACTAGCTGTATTTTTCGGTATAAATAGAAATTACCTAAATTAAACCCTACTTCCCTAACGTGCTGGATTGTTGAATAAAAAACCTTTTCAAATAAACACTTCTGTTTTGAAAGGCTAAAGTAGAATGTTTCAGCAGGTAATCAATTCCCTAGAATTAACATCCCATATATTCCTACATTATATTTGAAGATGTTTTTGTAATTGAATAATCTCATTCTGTATACTAGAGAATGACTCTATTTGAGGAACTTTTTTAATGGGCGGAGACTGCATTCGTTCAGCAGTATTTGCCATAGATTCACATACATAAAGCATTTGGGCAAGCTTTTCCTCTGAAAGAATTGAACGCTTTTCAACTCTTGAGCATTCTTCTAATAAATACCCTAAGCGTTCAACGGAAAAAATAACTGGCCAATTAAATGCTTCACCAAAAATCATCTTAAGTGATGGTTTAGAAATTTGAATCTCTTGTTTAATTTTTAACGTTGGCTCATTCATGACCGCGACCGTATCATCTATTTTCTTGAATAATACAGCAACATTTTCATTCATTCCTTCAGGTTTGGGAATTTTTATACAAACCTGTTTGCTTTTCACCTTATTATTTAATGAGTTCGTCATCTCCCGAATTGTTTGCCCTAATTCCGGTGGTAGTTTTGAATGATTCTCTGAAAAGCTTTCAAGTATATACAAAAATATCTTGTTTGCATGAACATTTAATACATACAGTCGATAAAATAAATCAGTTTTTCTCCAAGGAATATATCCTGCTGCAAGTGTTTCTTCTGCTTCTTTTAAAACTGACATGACTTGATTTTTAGAATGATTGAACTTTTTTGTACCAACTGAATCAACAAATGCAGCAAGTTCTACATAAACCCTTTTTACTACACTTATTTCAGGTCTATGGGGATTAAATAACCATCCACTCATTGCAATGATCCATGATAATGTCCCACCTAAAAAAACGAGGCCAGCACGAAATAGTGCAAATTCTGGGTTAATAGGCATTCCAGTTGTCATTGCAAAAACTAAAACAAAGAAAATAGCGGATGGCCCAGCAATTCGTAAAGCTCCAAAAATGAAAATAGCTGTACCACCTATAATCCCCATTAAAATAGCAACTGCAAGTGGATAAGGTGCAGCCAGTGTCCCAAGTGCTGTAACTAAAGACATACCAAGTACAACAAAGAATAACTTTTTAGCATTTTGCGCATAGGGAATATTGAAAAAGTAAAGGAAGGTAAATCCCCCCATTCCAGCGATTAATCCATACTCGAAATAGCCTAATAATAATCCAATAATGACTGGCAAGGCTGCAGCAAGCCCTGCACAAAATGCTTTTGTCCAAGGAAACGGCTTTCGATTCACACGCATAGCCTGTTTTAAAAGAGATGGGGTCTTAACAGTGGTTGATTGATATGCTTCTCTCATATGAAGGCTCCTTTTCTTTAAGCATTAAATATATGTAATTGAACCGATATTTCCATTATACTTCCGAAATGCTATGCATATCTAATTGTCTTTTTTATGAACTCCATGCATTATTGTAATATCAGATGTTTTAGGAGTGTTTTGTTTATGGATTTCCAACAATTAATATATTTTCAAACATTGGCTGACGTTGAAAATTTCACAAGAGCATCAGTTAAATTAGACCTATCTCAACCAGCGTTAAGTCGTTCGATTTCTCGACTTGAAGATGAAGTAGGCGTTCCGCTTTTTGAAAGAAAAAGTCATGGAGTGGAATTAAATAGATATGGAAAAATCTTTCTTAAACATGCGAATCAAGCTTTAGTAGAAATTAATGCAGCAAAACAGGAAATCAATGATTTAACCAATCCTCTAAATGGGACTATTTCATTAGCATTCGTTCAAACTCTTGGATCCAGTTTTGTTCCTGAGTTAATTAGTGCCTTTCGAAAAGAAGTGCCAAGTTTAAAATTCCAGTTATACCAGGACACAACATGTAAGATCTTGGAACAATTAGCATCTACCGAAATAGACATCGGCTTCTGTTCACCACAAGAACCTATTGAAAGTTTTAGCTCAATTCCAATTGTAAGGGATGAGTTATTTTTAATTGTTCCCAATAATCATAGACTTGCTGGTAGAAAGGAAATCGATTTAATTGAGGTAGCCAATGATCCATTTGTGCTTTTTAAATCTGAAACGGGTATCCATGATGTAATTGAGGAAATTTGTCTTAAAGCTGGGTTTCATCCAAAAAAATCTTTTGAGGGATTAGAAGAGAGAAGTGTTGCAGGTCTTGTCGGAGCTAAATTTGGAGTTGCACTTATTCCATTTATTCCTGGCCTTGATATGGAAAAAATTTCAATTATTCGTATCAATAATCCTAAAAGTGTAAGAGAAATCCGTATGGTTTGGAGAACAAATGGATATATGTCACCTGCAGTTGAGAAGTTCAAGACCTTTGTCGAAATGACGATGTGTTTATCTGAATCAGAAGACTATTAACTGGTTTTAGGAGGATACTATTCTTATCAGCATTCAATTAAACCTTCACCCATAAGTGTCTTTCTAATTATTTATAAATAAAGGTTAATTATAGTTGGTAATCCCCATATTAAAGCCCAATTTAATGATAAGAAATTGGGCTTTTTTATTGCTGCAGTAAATAAAGACCGATAACGAGAAACGCCTTTTTACATGGTGTCTTAATTTTAATTAAAGTTAATCTGCGCTAAGCAAGCTGAACATATTTTTATGTTCTAACTCTTTTAAAATGGGACGAGGTACCTGTCCCTACGTCCCTTTTCTATATTCCACTACCCAATCATGTTCAACTTGTCTCATGGAAACACCAAAGTATCCATTTTTCACTAGTGCTTGTTGGCCTTTAACATCACTCATTGCTTTACTAATAACCTCATCTTCATACTCAATTTCTGTATGTAAATGTTTAGCAAATACATAACGTAGTTTTCCATTGTATTTATATTTCAATGCAGCTACGTGCATGCCTTGTGAAAACTTATCTTTTAAGCTTGCGATATTATAGGGCATTACTGTTGCACAAACGACATTAAAAGCACTTGGGTCAACTTGTTGCATAATGACTTTCGCTAATGTTTTTTGTAAGCCAAATCCTCGATAATTTGGGTGAACATTTGAAATTTCTTGATATAATACGCGTTTTAAATCTGACTCTTCGGTTAATCCAATATCATAACCTAAATGCTCTTCATCAATTATTGGAATTAACAGTGCACGGAACGCAATTAATTCCTCATTTATAAAGGCTCCAATCATTATGCCGTTTCCATTTAATATATATAACAATTCTTCATTCGATAGCGGTTGTAAACTATCTTTATCTGGCAAGGCATTGTATACGTCTTCTTGTACAGAAACAATTTGATATAAATGGTCTTGATTTAACAAATGGACCTGAAAAGGCTTGTCCTCAATTGCTCCCTCGTAAATTGCTTCACTTCTTGAGCCCATTACTGAACTACCTCCGAATACCGTGTTAGTTCTGCAAGAATTCTTTCATTAACATCTACACCAAGTCCAGGGAGTTCATTTAATTGTATATATGGAATCATATAGCTTTCTTTTAAGTCACCCACATCTTTTGAAAACTTTAATGGCCCTGTTAATTCAACACTAGTAATGATTTTTTTAGAGAATGCTACATGGAATCCAGCAGCCGAACCGATTGACGATTCAACCATCGACCCAATCTGACATTCAATTCCTGCCATCTCAGCCATATTTGCTAGCTTCATCGCAGGATAGATACCTCCACATTTCATTAACTTAATGTTCACTTTATCTGCTGCACGTTTGGCAATAATTTCACGCATATCACGAACGTTTCGGATGCCTTCGTCAATCATGACTGGGGTAGCTGTTTTCGATTTTATTTCCACCATTGCATCAATATCATCTGCTACAACAGGTTGTTCAAGCCAGTCTAGGCCTATTGATTCTAATTGGCGAAGTGCCTGTAATGTATTAGCGCTGTTTTTCCAACCCTGATTTACATCTACACGAATAGCAATTTCATCCCCTACACGGTTACGAACCGCTTTAATTCGCTTCACATCACCCGCTACATCTCGGCCAACTTTCATTTTAAATGAACTGTACCCTAACTCAACACATTGCTCAGCTTCATCTGCCATTTTTTCAGGTTCGTCAATGCTTAAAACATGTGTAACTGGGAATTTTTCATGATAACGACCACCAATTAATTGGTAAACCGGAACACTTAATTTTTTCCCTACAACGTCAAAACAAGCAATATCAATGGCCGCCTTGGCGGCTGGTACATCTTTCACAGCCGCATCCATTAACTCATGGATTTTCTCAAACTGCATTGGGTTTTGGCCAATTAATATTGGTGCTAGTGTATTTTTAATGACTGCGAAAGTTGCCTCTGGTGTTTCACCTGTTACATGATCATCTGGTACACTTTCTCCCCATCCTACTAAGCCACATTCAGTCGTTATCTTTACTATGATGGAAGGCATATTCGGATATGTTGCATAACTAATAACGAATGGCTTAATTAATGGGAGATTTACTGCGAAAACTTCTATTTGCTTAATTTTCATATTAAACTTCCTTCTTTTTAATAAGGTTATCTTTGAGCTGCTTTTCGTAGAGTTGCTGTTAAAACATTTGCTCCGATGATCAGTGCTTCTTTATTAAAAGTCATTTTTGGATGATGTAAGCCTGGCTCTAAATCTGCGCCAATTCCAATCATAGTTGCTTTCAAATTGGGTTTTAAAACAGTATAGTAATGGAAATCGTCACTACCTGGAGTTGAGATTGGCTTCTCTAAACTCTGATCACCTATTGCCTCAATAATTGCTGATGTAGCAATTTCTGTAGCCTCTTTCGATACATCTGCTCCTGGTGTTCGGTCCATCCATTGCCATTTTATATCAATATTAAACATGTTTTTAATCGATTTAAATCCTTCATCTAGACGAGCCTGTAATTCCGCTAACACAGAATTTTTTTGCGCTCTAACATCGATTGAAAACGTTGCATTCCCGGGGATGATATTCACACTACCTCCATCTGCAACAATTTTAGTTAACTTCGCACTGTAAACTTCAAACGGATTAATGTGTAAATTTTGAAGCATTTGTTGAATTGCAAAGACAACATCAATAGCATTTTTCCCTTGGTGCGGTCTAGCTCCATGCGCATCTATTCCATAGATTGACCCTTGTAAAAATAGGGCTGCCCCATGATGAATGGCAGGTGTTACTTTTCCAAAAGGTAGTTCTTCAATTGGGCGTAAGTGTACTCCGAATAAATACGACACATCATCTACAACCCCATGCTTCACCATTGCTATTGCGCCGCCACCTGTTTCTTCTGCAGGTTGGAAGATGAAACGAATTCGCTTTTGTAATGGTAAATCCTTCAGTTGAATAAGGGCGCCTAAAACCATCGAAATATTTGCATCATGTCCACATGAATGGTTTGCACGCATTTTTCCATCTACTTCTTGCCATAACGCATCTATATCTGCTCTTACAGCAATGACCTCATCTCCAGTACCTATTTCTGCTACAAGACCTGTAATATCAGGGAAAGTATAGTATTTAATATTTAACTCATCTAGTATAGATGCAATTTTTTTGGTTGTTTCAAACTCTTTCCAACTCACTTCTGGATATGCATGAAAATGATCAAACCATCCATTGATGACTCCTTCGTATGTTTCTACTTGACCCATATTTCGCACCTCGAATTTTTCGATTTAACTTTTCTATATTATACATAAGTAAATTAGAAAAATTAATAGCTTATGCCTAATATGGCGACAATAAAAAAACAAAATCCTAAGTAGGACTTTGTTATAAGCTCGAAAAGAATCCTTTTGGAAATTCCTCGTAATCTTCTAAATCTAATTCAACTTCTTTTTGTTCGCTCTCTTCATTTCTAAGTTCCAAAGCTTCGTCCAATAAATACGTCTCAAACTTGGATAATAATTGATTTTTCATAATTACGCCCCCACTTGTTTGATTTTTCAGATTCCTTACATCATATACAGATTTCTATCTACATACAACTTCTTTATAACTATTATGCATAAAAAGTATAAAACCATTCTTGCTTTGAGATAGGAGTAAAAGGAGAGTGGGCTTGTTCAGAGCCGACATGTGCTGGAGCTTCACCCTAGCAAAGGTGCTTTTTGCCCTAGCATGAATAAATGAGGCACCTCAAGCGGCTAGCCCACGCCATTAGCTATTAAACTTCTCAAATAAAAATAAAAAAAGCCGTCGAAACGAACGGCTTTTTCATAAAGTGCTTACCCTAATTCACTTAATTTTTTTCAGTGTAGATATTACGCTTTTACAGGTATAAATAATTCTCTGATTTCCTTCCAATTATGAACACGTTTAAAACGTGTTTCTTGAATATTATTTGGTTGGGAATAAAGTATTCCTTCACCTGTAAATGATTCTAACTGTCGAACATTATCATCAATTAAGAAGTCTGTCTTCACGACCTTTTTATTACCACAGAAAATAAAATGTTGTGGATCTAGGAATGGGAAGTGTTCTAATAACCATTCATACTTCGCTTTAAATGATCCTGGCACATCCATTGCAGCTGTAGCGATGTATATTTCATAGTGTTCACTTAACTCTTTTAAAACTGCAACTGCATTTGGATCGAGTAATTCTAAATCTCGGAAATAATCCGGTTCATTAATCATCATAAATACTTCTTTTGCAATCTCAGGTTGTAAGTTTCTAATCTGCAAATCATTTGTCGCCACAGTTATATTAAAACGTTCTTTCAAAGACATCCTTAGCTTCCCTACAAAATCTGCCAACACCATATCCATATCTACAGCGATACTTTTCATACATACCTCCACTACTAAATTAGTATTCTCTCTCTAGTCTAAGAAAGGTAACCATGAAAAACAAATGATTTTGCCCAACTTTACATAAAGTTTACTTCAACTTAATAAGAGGAAAAATTATACGACGTTTGTACATGCTTAATACAAACTAACTAGCTGTTTCTAATTTACCGTTTTTCGGTTTGTTTCCTTTATTTTTTGTTGCAAGTTGAAGTAAGAACATACCTCCAAACACTGCTAAACCAATGATATCTGAAAGGGATTCAGGGTAAACCATTGCAAGTCCTGCCGCAATGACAATGAGTCGTTCAATCCAGTTGATCGGGCGATACCAATAGCCAATAATTCCCGCACTTATTGCAATCATACCCATAAATGCTGTAAAGACAACCCAAGCTACTTCCCAGAAAGTTACATCAATCATTAGCAGTGATGGCGAATAAACAATCATATACGGTATGATGAATGCCGCTATCGCTAATTTTGCAGAATGAACGCCTGTTTTAATTGGGTCCCCACCTGAAATGCCTGAGGCTGCAAAGGCTGCTAGTGCAACTGGTGGCGTAATATCTGCAATGATTCCAAAATAGAAAACAAAGAAATGTGCAGATAATATAATAACTAACGGTACGGCTGCTTGTTGTACGTCTGGTGCTAAAAGTGTTACGATGGCAGGTGCAGCAATTGTTGATGTAATAACATAGTTTGCTGTAGTCGGTGCACCCATTCCTAGAATTAATGATGCAATCATAACAAAGAACAACGTTAAGAAGATGCGCCCACCTGCAAGGTCTACTAAACTATTTGCTAAACTTAAACCTAAACCTGTTTTTACAACAACCCCTACAATGATTCCTGCACAAGCAGTTGCTGCAACGACTGATAATGCTGTACGAGCACCATCAACAAGGGCATCAACTATTTCTCTTGGACCAAACTTCACATCTTTATTTAGAACCCCCACGATAATACAAGCGATAATTCCATACAAAGCAGAATGAATGACCGGTACGCCAAACATCATAATCACGATAATTAAAGCAATTGGAATTAATAAGTAGATCTTTTTAATAATTTCTTTTCGATCTGGCATTTCTTCATCGGTTAACCCACGGAGCCCTAAACGTTTTGCCTCAAAGTGAGTCATAATCCAAATCCCTGCAAAATAAAGGATTGCTGGAATAGCTGCCGCTTTTGCAATATCCCAATACGTAATACCTCTCCCAATGAATTCAACCATTAAGAATGCTGCAGCCCCCATAATTGGTGGCATTAACTGACCACCAGTTGAAGAAGAAGCTTCAACTGCACCTGCAAAATCCTTTTTATAGCCAAGGCGTTTCATCAACGGAATTGTATAGGCACCAGAAGTTACAACGTTTGCAACAGAACTACCTGAAATTGTACCTTGTAGTGCGGAAGAAAAAATAGCTACTTTCGCTGGTCCACCAATTAATTTCCCAGCAACCGAAATGGCTAAATCATTGAAGTACTCCCCTACCCCTGTTTTGACGAGGAATGCTCCAAACAGTAAGAATGCAAAAATATAAGTTGCCGATACACTAATAGGTGTACCTAATATCCCATCGGTCGAGAAATACATGAGATTAACGATTTGTTGTACCGTTTGACCTCGATGTGCTAAAAAGTCCGGCATTTGTTGACCAAAGAATGCATAAAACAAAAATAGGGACGCAATGATGGCAATCGGAAGCCCTACAGAACGCCTAGCAGCCTCTAGGACTAATATGGATACAACTAAACCTACAAGAAAATCCATTTGATTAATCGTTCCAAGACTTGTAACTAAGCGTTCGTAGTTAAGCGTCCAATATATACCTGTTAAAGCTCCCAAAATAGCCAAGATATAATCATAAAACGGAACTTTTTCTTTATTTCCTTTCTTTCTTGCGGGGAATAATAAGAATACAAATGTCAGACCGAAACCTAAATGAATTGTACGTTGAATATATGCAGTAAATTGTCCAAAAATCGCAGTATATAATTGGAACAATGAGAATGCTAGTAGGCCAAAGTAAATGACCCATTTCATTGCCCCTACTAATCTGCGCATGTTGGCTTCTGTATCATATTTTTCTAGTAATTGCTGCTGCTGTTCTTCCGATAAGACTTCTAAATTCTCCGTTACAAGTTCTTTTTCAGCGACTTTCATTCTTCATTACAACTCCTTTCAATTTGTCATATAATGAAACTTTTTTTACTTCAAATACATAAGAGTTGCCTCGCTTAAGCGACTTTTTTAAATTGTAGTTTTTATCTCCATAATTAACGTAAAGATCAAGATCAATATTTCCTATATAGAGTGTGAATTGATCCATTGTGGTGTTTTCATATTCTAATTTGTATTTACCGTTTTCGTAGGTTAATGTTTGACCTTCTTCCGCATGTGCTGGCATCCCAACGGCTACATCCTCATACTCCATTGAAACTAGTTTTAGTCTCCTAGACTTTGTAATTGTATACGTCTCTAATACATCTGTTAGGTGGATTGAATGTGTATACCGAATTTCAAAGTTTTTATCTTTAAAAACGTTTATGTAATACATTTGTGGATTATTCGTTCTTGTTTCAGTAAATGAAATGACCGTAAACATCGGTGAAACAAAAAAGATAATTCCCATAACCAATATAATGATAAAAAGTAAGGCTAAACGTTTCATTTAATCGCCTCAATTCCAAAAGGCTTGAAGTACATACGCCCTCAAGCCCTTCACTTCATTCGAACGAATTATTGTTCATCAAAGAACTTTTGAGCACCTGGATGAACGTCGATTCCGATACCATCTAAGGCAGTCTCAACTTTAATGAATTCGCCTTTAGCATGGCCAATTTTTTCTGTATTTGCGTAAATTGCTTTTGCAACTCCATAAGCTACATCCTCTGGTAAATCTGCTTTAGCTGCAATCATTGCCAATACTGACACTGTTGGTACTTCTGCTTCTAAACCGTAAGTGCCTGCAGGGATTGCATCGACTGCATAGTATGGATATTTTGCAATTAAAGCTTCAGCCTTGTCAGCTGCAACTGGAACGATTGTAACATCTGTTGTTGCTCCTAAAGCTTCAACAGCAGCTGTTGGATAACCAGCTGTAATGAATGCCGCATCGATTTGGCCAGACTGTAAACCATCAGTTGATTCACCAAAGTCTAAGTTTTGTGGTTGGATGTCATCCATTGTTAAACCATGTATTTCTAATAATTGCTCTGCATTCGCGTAAGTACCAGAACCTGGCGCACCTACAGAGACTTTTTTACCTTTTAAATCTTCATAAGAAGCAATTCCAGAATCAGCTTTTGTTACAAGTTGAACCGTCTCTGGATATAGTCCACCGATTGCAACTAGGTCTTCTAATGGAGCACCTTCAAACATTAACTCACCATTTTTCGCATAGTAAGCAATATCTGTTTGAACGAATGCAAGTTCTGCATTATCATCTTTTAATGCATTAATGTTTGCAGTTGAAGCTTGAGAAACTTCAGCTGTTGTTTTAATTCCTGTTTCTTCTGAAATAAGATCAGCAAAAGTACCACCTAATGCATAATAAGTACCTTGTGTCCCACCAGTAACTAAACTTAAAAATTTAATATCTGAAGTAGTTTTACCTTCAGTTGTTTCTTCTGTTTCTCCGCTAGTTGGAGTTGTTTCCTCTGTTTCACTTTCTGTTCCACTACATGCTGCAAGTAAAAATAACATCACAACACCTAGTAAGGAAAATAGTAACGATTTTTTTAGTTTCATATAAATTACCCCCTTTGTAAAAATCCCCTTACTTTACCAATTCTACATAAATTTAATAATTTATGTCAACTAAATACTAGAAATAATAGGTATTTTAGAGAATATAATTAACGTTAATGAGAAACCAACAATCAAATTGATACAATCTTTTAAAAGCTATTTAATAGAATTACCTCAATAGAAATCGAAATTACAATACTTTCTTACTGTACTTTGTCGAATAACTTGCACAAAAAAAGATATGACAATTTGCCATATCTCCTAGATTAAACTATTAACTTTTCCTACTCTTTCGTAATAACACCACAAGCAATTCGTGCTCCAGAATTACCTGATGGGTCTGTAACATAATCATCTGCTTTTTCATGTAAAACAATTGCACTACCATCTTCATCAAATAGAGAATTTGCCATACCTGATTTAAGTGTAAGATTATTTGCCACATACTCTACTTGGACATTTCCTTCTCCGTCCGGTGTAATATTTGGTAGATCGCCCGCATGTGGCCCCTCTGGATTCTTAACTCCATGCTGTTTATTTTCTGGATTAAAGTGTGCACCCGCTGATTCGAAGTCAGGTCTTTCACACTTCCCTACAGTATGAATATGAACCCCATGTTCCCCGGCCGGTACGTTCTTTAAATCCATGGAAATTTTTAGACCCTCTGTAGTTTCAGTAAACTTCACATTACCCAATTCATTTCCGTCTTTATCTACCATTGATGCATTAGCACTTGCTGCTTCAGGTGCAACTACTGGAAGTTCTTCATCAGGATTGAATGCTCCAAAGAAATTACATCCTCCTAAAACCATTACACTTGCACACAGGATTACAAAAGTTTTTTTCATCATGATCCCTCCTCGAGAGGAGTATTGCCACAGATTGGAATAAATATTCGATTTTATAATTTGAAATGTATGAATCCCCCTATTCTTGATAGTGTTAATCTTTACTGGAATAGTTCCGATATAGAACAGAGGAGGTGTGTAAATGGAACTTTCTTCAATAATGGCTTCACAACTACGTGATCTACAACAAACAGTCCAACTGAGTGTTATGCAAAATGCTCTAAATATGCATACCACGGCTGCTGTAGAGATGCTTCGTGCACTGCCACAACAACAAACGGTTACTCACCCTGTTAAAGGCAAGGCCATTGACGTATCTGTATAACAAACAAAAGAGACACCACATAATTGGTGTCCCTTGTCTCCATAATTTCTATTTATAATGGTAGTAGAGAAAATGCTATCAAATAGAATGAACATAAATAATCTCTAGTAATAACATCTTACTATCATTTTACATATAATATTTAAATAGCTATATTGACCTACCAAAAGTTGGGTTTTACAACCATTAACCAAAGCATAATCAACAATAACCCAATATATTGCCATGTTTTTTTTCGCAGTTTTACAATAAACTCCAGTCTGTTATATTGGGCTGTGCCAAATGTTTGTAACGTCGGTTTAAATGCGCGTGCTAAAAAAACAATGGAACCAACCATTACGACATTTGTTAATAAAACCCATGAAGTCGTCCAAGTCCATCCACTTATTACAATTAACATCACTCCAGATATTACAAGAACATGACCTGCATGCTTAACCACTGTAATAGCTGACTGAAATGACTGAACAAACCCACTCATTTCCGACTCTCGAGCTTTTTCCATTCTTTTCAATATTGGTATTAATGCAAAAAGTGGCCCTATGGAAACGACCGCACTTAACACGTGTATATATATAAAAAGAGTATGAAACACTGGATTCACGTCCATTCAACTATGCTTGTTTCTTACTAACAGTATAGCATCCCAAAAACACTTTTTTCTTGATGAAATGGTGACAAATCATATATTCCACAATTATGGTGAAAAAAGTATATAAAATTTATGAAAATTGTAAACACTGATTAAAGTTATTGTTAAATCATTAATAAATTGGCCTATTCGTTAATAATTCGTAGTAAGATGCAGTAAAAGGTCATGCTATTCGCAAAAGCCTAAACTAAATTTAGGAGTGATTATTATAGGTATCCATAAGTTTTTCACAAGTTTAAATGATCTTGAACGTATTTTCCGTGCACCAGGTCGTTTCAAATTTGAAGAGCATAATGTAGCTGCTCACTCATGGAAAGTATCTCAGTATGCGATGTTCTTTGGTACTCTAGAAGAATTGAACGGAGCAACAGTAAACTGGAAATCGCTTTATGAGAAAACAATTAACCATGACTTTGCTGAGGTTTTTATTGGAGATATTAAAACACCCGTTAAGCATGCAAGTGTTGAATTAAAACAAATGCTTGCTCATGTAGAAGAAAAAATGATGGAAAAGTTCATTCGGGAAGAAATTCCACCCGAATTCCAAGAAATCTTTTTAGAGAGAATGAAGGAAGGAAAAGATGAGACTCTAGAAGGCCGTCTACTAGAATTTTCCGACAAACTAGACCAATTTTACGAATCATTTGCTGAACTTAAACGTGGAAATACCGATAAGGAATTTATCATTATGTATCAACAAGCATTAGAAAAGCTACTAAAAATGCCTCTTGATGTGAGTGTCCGCTATTTTAAAGAAGAAATTTTACGTGATGTTATTAGTGAAGAAACACACATAAATATCGCTGCTCTTACGAATGAGGTTCTTAATAAACCAGACCGATAAATTGTGATTTGGTTCAATTTAAACCAAATCACAACTTCGCGTCTCATAATAGGATCGAACAAGTTTTCCGATAAAGGAAGGCTTTTTATTTTCCTCTTTTACTTTCATATATGGACTTATTAATTAGCTATAATATCCTTTAACTTCTTAGACTCCCATAAATTAACCCCTCTTTGTCTTCATCCAGATATTTGACTTTTTTCATTAAAGGTACTTACTTGCGCATTAAGAAACAATCATATAATATAACATTAAAGCTGCATTGTTCGTACAATATTAAGTTTTAACCTTTGAACTGTAAAAGGGAGTTTTATATCGAAGATGGAATGGCGAGCGTCACACTGCGGTGAATGATGATATACAGGATATCTTTTGCGAACACCCACTTTGAGGAGTGGTGGTTTAAAACTTTCTATAATAAATACGGCAAAGCGGCTTTGCATACATACATGTCAGGCTAACATTAAAAACCCTTCGCGATTATGCGAAGGGTTTTTAATTTGGCTCTTTATTAGATATGGTCTTTACTTACTATAACTATAAATGCTTTTTTATGCTAATGCGATTGGTTTTATGTAAGTGTTTCTAACCCTTCATTCTACTTCCCTTATTACTGGAAATAAAGGTTCTTAGTCAAATGTTGGGGTGATGTGTTTTGCACGTCACCCTAATTAACCTAAATGAACACCGATTTCTTTATATAAATCATTCAATAAAATCTTCGCTTTAAAATGCTTAAAACTCCTGAAACCATAAGCATTACGCTTCATTACCTTCGATTTATTATTAATTCCCTCTAAAAATCCATTTGAATAACCAAAACTAAAACTATTCAAGATCTCTACTTGCCAATTCTTAAAAGTTTGAATCGCTTTTAAAAATGCTGGGATATTTGCTTCTTCTACCTTACGGTAATAAGCTTCTAATCTATTTTTTACTTCTGCTATATTATTAGCCGTTTTTGCCCAATCAAACCATTCACAATAGGCTTCTTTCAGTTCATATGCTTCTTTTAATTCCTTAGACATCCTTGTATAGCGATTTAAATACCATTTATTCTTTTCCGTTAACTTGTCAAAACGTTTATATAAAACATGGCGCATTTTTTTGCACTTTTTTCGATCATATGGATGCCAATCCTTCTGCACTTTACGGCGTACCTCATCTAGGGCCCAATAAATGTAGCGACAATAATGGAATCGATCTGCAATAATGATGGGGCGATTTAATGCTTTTCTAACAGCTGCTTTAAAACTCGGATTCATGTCCATTACGACAACTTCTACATCTGCTCCATATTTCATTAAATAATCTTTAATTGTTTCTTTTCGGCGATTCGGTAAAATATCAATTGGTTCGTGAGTTTCGGCATTGGCAATGATTAGTTGATAGGTTCCTGCATCCGTATCTCCTTTGTATTCATCGATTGCGATACATTTTGGTAAATGTACACCCTCTTTTAACTGTTCTTTTATAACTCTTTTGAAACGACGAATGACAGTCGAACTAGATGTATCAAGGACTTCTGCAGTTTCCTTAAACGTCTTCGCTTTTACTGAACGGATTCCAACCACTTGATTCCATTCTTTTGAGTAACGTTGATATTTATCCACGAAAGGGGATTTTTCGGAGAAGCGTTTTCCACATTCACAAACATAACGACGGCGTTTATAGAAAAGGATGGTTAATCTTTCAAACCATTTTAAATGCTTAATTTTTTGAACTCGATAATCATGAATTTTAGAAGTCATTTTATTACAGACAGGACACTGATGTTCTTTCTTCGGAAGAGAAACATATAAAGCAATACGTTCTCCAAACTCCTCCATCTTATGAACTGTTACACCTTTTAATCCTGGAATATTCATGTTAAAATTCATATTGCACGTATCACCTTTCAATGCTTGTTTCTCGTCAATTCAAGTATATCGAAATCGGTGGTTACGTGCTTTTTTGTTTTCAAAATTGTAGTAAAACCCCAACAAATATTATAGAACCGAAATAAAAAAACACGTAGTAGTTAACTACGTGTTTTACAATATGACCCGTACGGGATTCGAACCCGTGTTACCGCCGTGAAAGGGCGGTGTCTTAACCACTTGACCAACGGGCCATGGCTCCGAAGGTAGGACTCGAACCTACGACCAACCGGTTAACAGCCGGTTGCTCTACCACTGAGCTACTTCGGAAAACTATGGTGGGCCTAAATGGACTCGAACCATCGACCTCACGCTTATCAGGCGTGCGCTCTAACCAGCTGAGCTATAGGCCCATAATTTTGGAGCGGGTGATGAGAATCGAACTCACGACATCAGCTTGGAAGGCTGAGGTTTTACCATTAAACTACACCCGCATTAATGGTGGGTCGGGACGGAATCGAACCGCCGACACTTAGAGCTTCAATCTAATGCTCTACCAACTGAGCTACCGACCCATTAAATGGCGGTCCCGACCGGGATCGAACCGGCGATCTCCTGCGTGACAGGCAGGCATGTTAACCGCTACACCACGGGACCTCTTATGTATTATTTAAATAAAATGGCGGAGGCAGTAGGATTTGAACCCACGCGCGGTTTAACCCGCCTGTCGGTTTTCAAGACCGATCCCTTCAGCCAGACTTGGGTATGCCTCCGTATTTAAAGTGGCGGCAGAGGGGATCGAACCCCCGACCTTACGGGTATGAACCGTACGCTCTAGCCAGCTGAGCTACGCCGCCATGATTTTATATAATTTTGGTGGAGCCTAGCGGGATCGAACCGCTGACCTCCTGCGTGCAAGGCAGGCGCTCTCCCAGCTGAGCTAAGGCCCCATAAATTTTTAAAAATGGTCGAGAAGACAGGATTCGAACCTGCGACCCCTTGGTCCCAAACCAAGTGCTCTACCAAGCTGAGCTACTTCTCGGATCTTTGGCGCGCCTGGCAGGAGTCGAACCCACAACCTTCTGATCCGTAGTCAGACGCTCTATCCAATTGAGCTACAGGCGCTACATCTTGATAAAAATTACTGGTGCCGAGGACCGGAATCGAACCGGTACGGTAGTCACCTACCGCAGGATTTTAAGTCCTGTGCGTCTGCCAGTTCCGCCACCCCGGCACGTTTGGAGCGGAAGACGAGGTTCGAACTCGCGACCCCCACCTTGGCAAGGTGGTGTTCTACCACTGAACTACTTCCGCACGTGCAATTAGGAAATAAATGATGAGCCATGAAGGACTTGAACCTTCGACCCTCTGATTAAAAGTCAGATGCTCTACCACTGAGCTAATGGCTCGAAAATGGTGGAGGGGGACGGATTCGAACCGCCGAACCCGAAGGAGCGGATTTACAGTCCGCCGCGTTTAGCCACTTCGCTACCCCTCCGATATGATGGTGCCGGCGATAGGAGTCGAACCCACGACCTACTGATTACAAGTCAGTTGCTCTACCAACTGAGCTACACCGGCAAATATGGTGGAGGATGACGGGCTCGAACCGCCGACCCCCTGCTTGTAAGGCAGGTGCTCTCCCAGCTGAGCTAATCCTCCAGGGAATAATAAGTGTAGCGACGTCCTACTCTCACAGGGGGAAACCCCCAACTACCATCGGCGCTAAAGAGCTTAACTTCCGTGTTCGGTATGGGAACGGGTGTGACCTCTTTGCCATTATCACTACACTATTTACTTGAGAGCTTGTTCTCTCAAAACTGGATAAAGACATTGATTGCGTTCAAAATTTTGGTTAAGTCCTCGATCGATTAGTATTCGTCAGCTCCATGTGTCGCCACACTTCCACCTCGAACCTATCTACCTCATCGTCTTTGAGGGATCTTACTTACTAATGTAATGGGAAATCTCATCTTGAGGGGGGCTTCATGCTTAGATGCTTTCAGCACTTATCCCGTCCACACATAGCTACCCAGCGATGCCTTTGGCAAGACAACTGGTACACCAGCGGTGTGTCCATCCCGGTCCTCTCGTACTAAGGACAGCTCCTCTCAAATTTCCTACGCCCACGACGGATAGGGACCGAACTGTCTCACGACGTTCTGAACCCAGCTCGCGTACCGCTTTAATGGGCGAACAGCCCAACCCTTGGGACCGACTACAGCCCCAGGATGCGATGAGCCGACATCGAGGTGCCAAACCTCCCCGTCGATGTGGACTCTTGGGGGAGATAAGCCTGTTATCCCCGGGGTAGCTTTTATCCGTTGAGCGATGGCCCTTCCATGCGGAACCACCGGATCACTAAGCCCGTCTTTCGACCCTGCTCGACTTGTAGGTCTCGCAGTCAAGCTCCCTTGTGCCTTTACACTCTACGAATGATTTCCAACCATTCTGAGGGAACCTTTGGGCGCCTCCGTTACCTTTTAGGAGGCGACCGCCCCAGTCAAACTGTCCACCTGACACTGTCTCCTACCCCGATAAGGGGTACGGGTTAGAACCTCAATACAACCAGGGTAGTATCCCACCGACGCCTCCACGCAAGCTGGCGCTCACGTTTCTCAGGCTCCTACCTATCCTGTACAAGTTGTACCGAGATTCAATATCAAGCTACAGTAAAGCTCCACGGGGTCTTTCCGTCCTGTCGCGGGTAACCTGCATCTTCACAGGTACTATAATTTCACCGAGTCTCTCGTTGAGACAGTGCCCAGATCGTTACGCCTTTCGTGCGGGTCGGAACTTACCCGACAAGGAATTTCGCTACCTTAGGACCGTTATAGTTACGGCCGCCGTTTACTGGGGCTTCAATTCGCAGCTTCGCTTGCGCTAACCACTCCTCTTAACCTTCCAGCACCGGGCAGGCGTCAGCCCCTATACGTCACCTTACGGTTTTGCAGAGACCTGTGTTTTTGCTAAACAGTCGCCTGGGCCTATTCACTGCGGCTCTCGAAGGCTTTCACCCTCAAGAGCACCCCTTCTCCCGAAGTTACGGGGTCATTTTGCCGAGTTCCTTAACGAGAGTTCTCTCGCACACCTTAGGATTCTCTCCTCGACTACCTGTGTCGGTTTGCGGTACGGGCACCTCCCGCCTCGCTAGAGGCTTTTCTTGGCAGTGTGAAATCAGGAACTTCGCTCATACGAGCTCGCCATCACAGCTCAACGTTACAGGAAGCGGATTTGCCTACTTCCACGCCTTACTGCTTGGACGCGCACAACCAACGGCGCGCTTACCCTATCCTACTGCGTCCCCCCATTACTCAAACGGCGGGGAGGTGGTACAGGAATATCAACCTGTTGTCCATCGTCTACGCCTATCGGCCTCGACTTAGGTCCCGACTAACCCTGAGCGGACGAGCCTTCCTCAGGAAACCTTAGTCATACGGTGGATGGGATTCTCACCCATCTTTCGCTACTCATACCGGCATTCTCACTTCTAAGCGCTCCACCAGTCCTTCCGGTCTGACTTCAACGCACTTAGAACGCTCTCCTACCACTGACATCGTAGATGTCAATCCACAGCTTCGGTGAATCGTTTAGCCCCGATACATTTTCGGCGCAGCGTCACTCGACCAGTGAGCTATTACGCACTCTTTAAATGATGGCTGCTTCTAAGCCAACATCCTGGTTGTCTAAGCAACGCCACATCCTTTTCCACTTAACGATTACTTTGGGACCTTAGCTGGTGGTCTGGGCTGTTTCCCTTTTGACTACGGATCTTATCACTCGCAGTCTGACTCCCGTGTATAAATATCTGGCATTCGGAGTTTGTCTGAATTCGGTAACCCGAGATGGGCCCCTAGTCCAAACAGTGCTCTACCTCCAGTATTCTCTGGTCACGAGGCTAGCCCTAAAGCTATTTCGGAGAGAACCAGCTATCTCCAAGTTCGATTGGAATTTCTCCGCTACCCACACCTCATCCCCGCACTTTTCAACGTGCGTGGGTTCGGGCCTCCAGTAAGTGTTACCTCACCTTCACCCTGGACATGGGTAGATCACCTGGTTTCGGGTCTACGACCACGTACTCATTCGCCCTATTCAGACTCGCTTTCGCTGCGGCTCCGTCTTCACAACTTAACCTTGCACGTAATCGTAACTCGCCGGTTCATTCTACAAAAGGCACGCTATCACCCATTAACGGGCTCTAACTACTTGTAGGCACATGGTTTCAGGTTCTATTTCACTCCCCTCCCGGGGTGCTTTTCACCTTTCCCTCACGGTACTGGTTCACTATCGGTCACTAGGGAGTATTTAGCCTTGGGAGATGGTCCTCCCGGATTCCGACGGAATTTCACGTGTTCCGCCGTACTCAGGATACACTCAAGAGGGAATGAACTTTTGACTACAGGGCTTTTACCTGCTATGGCGGGACTTTCCAGACCGCTTCGTCTAATTCATTCTTTTGTAACTCCGTATAGAGTGTCCTACAACCCCAAGAGGCAAGCCTCTTGGTTTGGGCTCTTCCCGTTTCGCTCGCCGCTACTTAGGGAATCGAATAATTTCTTTCTCTTCCTCCAGGTACTTAGATGTTTCAGTTCCCTGGGTATGCCATCAAGACGCTATGTATTCACGTCAAGATACTGCTCCATTACGAACAGTGGGTTCCCCCATTCGGAAATCTCCGGATCAAAGCTCACTTACAGCTCCCCGAAGCATATCGGTGTTAGTGCCGTCCTTCATCGGCTCCTAGTGCCAAGGCATTCACCATGCGCCCTTAATAACTTAACCTAAAAAAGTTAGTTACTGCTTTTCTAAAAGAAAAGACTTAAGAACTACATAATCAATTTCGTCTCGACGAAATTACCGTCCAGATTTTGATTTGGACACAGTCCAAATAACTTCATTGCAAAATCTGTGACATCCGTCGGAGACTTATAATCGTTCAGCTATGCTGAATGATTATAAATTTCTTGAACTATTGCTTTCAATGTCGTTTTATCCAGTTTTCAAAGAACAAAATAGAAGTATCGTTGTCTAGCTCCAAACGCTAACTCGTACGTCTGTTTCACCCTTGTCCTTCGAATGCAAGCATTCTAGTTCAAGGCCTCCAACAGCCTATCGAGTTGAACGAACGTTTTCCGCTTTTCTAATGAACACTTCAAAACTGAACACAAAACGTTAATGTTTATAAGCCCGAAGGCTAATATTTCCGTTAAAATCCTTAGAAAGGAGGTGATCCAGCCGCACCTTCCGATACGGCTACCTTGTTACGACTTCACCCCAATCATCTGTCCCACCTTCGGCGGCTGGCCCCAAAAGGTTACCTCACCGACTTCGGGTGTTACAAACTCTCGTGGTGTGACGGGCGGTGTGTACAAGGCCCGGGAACGTATTCACCGCGGCATGCTGATCCGCGATTACTAGCGATTCCGGCTTCATGTAGGCGAGTTGCAGCCTACAATCCGAACTGAGAACGGTTTTATCGGATTAGCTCCCCCTCGCGGGTTGGCAACCGTTTGTACCGTCCATTGTAGCACGTGTGTAGCCCAGGTCATAAGGGGCATGATGATTTGACGTCATCCCCACCTTCCTCCGGTTTGTCACCGGCAGTCACCTTAGAGTGCCCAACTAAATGATGGCAACTAAGATCAAGGGTTGCGCTCGTTGCGGGACTTAACCCAACATCTCACGACACGAGCTGACGACAACCATGCACCACCTGTCACCACTGTCCCCGAAGGGAAAACTATGTCTCCATAGCGGTCAGTGGGATGTCAAGACCTGGTAAGGTTCTTCGCGTTGCTTCGAATTAAACCACATGCTCCACCGCTTGTGCGGGCCCCCGTCAATTCCTTTGAGTTTCAGTCTTGCGACCGTACTCCCCAGGCGGAGTGCTTAATGCGTTAGCTGCAGCACTAAGGGGCGGAAACCCCCTAACACTTAGCACTCATCGTTTACGGCGTGGACTACCAGGGTATCTAATCCTGTTTGCTCCCCACGCTTTCGCGCCTCAGCGTCAGTTACAGACCAGAAAGTCGCCTTCGCCACTGGTGTTCCTCCAAATCTCTACGCATTTCACCGCTACACTTGGAATTCCACTTTCCTCTTCTGCACTCAAGTCTCCCAGTTTCCAATGACCCTCCCCGGTTAAGCCGGGGGCTTTCACATCAGACTTAAGAAACCGCCTGCGCGCGCTTTACGCCCAATAATTCCGGACAACGCTTGCCACCTACGTATTACCGCGGCTGCTGGCACGTAGTTAGCCGTGGCTTTCTAATAAGGTACCGTCAAGGTGCAGCCAGTTACTACTGCACTTGTTCTTCCCTTACAACAGAGTTTTACGATCCGAAAACCTTCTTCACTCACGCGGCGTTGCTCCATCAGGCTTTCGCCCATTGTGGAAGATTCCCTACTGCTGCCTCCCGTAGGAGTCTGGGCCGTGTCTCAGTCCCAGTGTGGCCGATCACCCTCTCAGGTCGGCTACGCATCGTCGCCTAGGTGAGCCGTTACCTCACCTACTAGCTAATGCGCCGCGGGCCCATCCTATAGCGATAGCCGAAACCATCTTTCAACATCTCATCAGGAGATAAAATGTATTATTCGGTATTAGCCCCGGTTTCCCGGAGTTATCCCAAACTATAGGGCAGGTTGCCCACGTGTTACTCACCCGTCCGCCGCTAACTTTTGGGAGCAAGCTCCCGCAAGTTCGCTCGACTTGCATGTATTAGGCACGCCGCCAGCGTTCGTCCTGAGCCAGGATCAAACTCTCCATAAAAGAAAATTTGATAAAGCTCAAATTTTAGCTGGCATCAATTTTGATGTCCAAAATTTTTGTTTCTTAATTAAAAGAAACGTTTATTTCATTAACGTTTTGTTGTTCAGTTTTCAAGGTTCATTCGCGTCGTTCTTTAAAAACGACTTTTTTATAATAACAAATTGTCGTTTCGTTGTCAACAGTTAATTTTAATAACTTTTTAACTCAACAGACAGCTTTATTATTCTATCAACTCATTAAACATTTGTCAACAACATCTTTATTTAGTAAGTTTTATTTTGTTTTCGTCTTAGCGACTTTTATTATATTAAACACTTTCCAATTAGAAGTCAATAACTTCTTTTAATAATTTTCCATTTCTTTTCTAATCAATCATTTGTCTATTTTTCCATATGCAAAATTGTACACAGTGCACAAGATGTGTGAATTTAATCTATATGACGCTCTTAACTAAAAGTGATACTAGAGTATATATTAGTTTTACAAATATAAAGTCCACCTCATTTTAATGAGACGGACTTTAAACGATTAGTATTAAAGTTAATTACGAATTGTTTTAAGAGCGTTTGCCCAAGGAATTACTTGATCTAGCATATCATTTACTGATTGTACTTGAACTTCTTTTGGTTTGAATACTGAACCGTTTTCAAAATCAGTGAATAATGATAATGCAGGATGTACACGAACATCAGCAACTAATAATTCACCTAAAATTCCACGTAAATGTTCAGCTGCACGTGCTCCACCTACTGAACCGTAAGAAACGATTCCAGCAGCTTTGTTGTTCCATTCTTCACGAAGTAAGTCTAATGCGTTTTTAAGCGCACCAGTAATTGAGTGGTTGTATTCTTGTACGATGAATACAAATCCGTCACATGATCCTACTGCTTGACCCCACGCTGCAATACCTGAATTGTCAGCACCAGCTTCACCTAAGAACGGTAATTTAAAATCAGCGATATCAATAATTTCATATTCCGCGTCACCGCGTTTGTCTGCTAATTCTTTAACCCATGCTCCAACTTGTGGACTTACGCGTCCTTCACGTGTTGATCCTAAAATAATACCGATTTTAGTCATTTTATCTCCTCCAACTTTTTCAGTTTGGTTAGTGTTTTGTCCAAATAAACTCTTGAAAAATCCCATGTCTTTTAAATTCACCTCCTTCTAATAGAAATTTCCCTTTGGTTCGGGCTTTAAAATTCTCGCATTCAAAAATCTTTAATTCGAGATAAATATAACATGTATTCTACTTTAAGGCAATTAAGAAGGTGTCACAATGTAAGCTGACACCCTCTTTCACGCGTCATTATTCTCTACTTCTGTTTATTAAAAATTGGATTCGTACCACTGTTGTGCAGCTTTTACTTCACTCATCGTTAATTGGTGGCCACGGTCTTCCCAATGTACACTGACAGATGCATTAGCCTCTTCTAATATAGATTGTAGTTCAATGGATTCTTGTTGAGAGCAGATTGGGTCATTTGTTCCTGCAGCAATAAATACTTTTGCACCTTCTAAATTAGGTATATCAATTCCACGTCTCGGAACCATTGGGTGGTGTAATATGGCCCCGTTTAATGCATCACTAAAATGGAATAATAAACTTGCTGCGATATTGGCTCCATTTGAATAACCTATTGCTACAATGTTTTGGCGATCAAATTTATATTCTTTTGCAGCATCATCTAAAAACTGATTCAATTCATTTGTACGAAAAATCAAGTCTTCTTCATCGAATACTCCTTCAGCTAGTCGTCTAAAGAAGCGAGGCATTCCATTTTCTAAAATATTCCCTCTCACACTAAGTATAGACGCATCAGGGTCCACTATTTCTGCTAATGGAATTAAGTCGTTTTCATCTCCACCTGTACCATGTAGAAGAAGTAAAACTGGTTTTTCTGAATTTTCGCCTTGCTTGAAAATGTGTTTCATACTTTTCTCTCCCTTTTTATTTATCTAGGTCGAATTTATATTGCTGAAGAGCTTCAATTTGTAAATTAACTGTAGTTCGGCAAATAATAGCTTTGTAAACGCTGTTACCGTTTAGAAAGACTATGATTAATTTAAGTTGGAGATTTCAAAAATAAACATTAAGTCAATTTATCTCTAATTCGAGATAAAGATATCATCTATTTAGAAGAACGTCAATCAAATTGAAAACGATCTTCTGTGGTCCATTGGATCTGTATGAAACCCTAATGATTTGATGAAAATAGCCAGTCAACAAATATACTGACTGGCTAAAATTTAATTATTACACAGCTGGATTAACTTCCAACTCAACTTTAATTTTTATGTCTTTACCTACTAGTACCCCACCTGTTTCAAGAGCTGCATTCCAAGTAAGCCCGAATTCTTCACGGTTGATTTTTGCTTCAGCTTCAAAACCGTAAACTTCTACGCCCCATGGGTTTGTGCCTTTACCGCCGAATTCAACATCAAACGCTACCTGTTTTGTTACACCTTTAATTGTTAGGTCACCAGTTACTTTGTAGTCGTCTCCATCTTTTACGATGTTTGTTGACTTAAAGTCAATTGTTGGGAACTTTTCTATATCGAAAAAGTCTGCTGATTTTAGGTGATTATCACGGTCTTCACTACGTGTATTGATACTTGACACATCAAATTTAAATGCGATTGAAGCAGTTGTTAAGTCTGTTATATCCTCCGCTTCAACGTCTGCACTGTAAGAATCAAATTGACCTTTTACTTTCGATACCATCATATGTTTAACTTCAAAACCTACGCTTGAGTGTGATTGATCTACTGTCCAATTTGCCATTTTAAAACCCTCCATTTTATCTTAATTTAATACTTCTCACTTTCGAGATATATGTTAAAAAATAAAAACCAAATTATTGGTACGAATTAATTTATCTTTAATTCGAGATAATAATAACACGGATAATTTTCAACGTCAATACGTTTATTAAAACTTAGGAAAAAATTTCTTAAACTCTTTTACTTACGGATTTAAAAAGCATCAATCATATAATTAAAAAGGTTGTTCCGCTATTTCGGAACAACCTTCATCATCTTTTCTTTCTTGCTTGTTTTGCTTCTTTTTCCCATTGAAGAAGTGATGGATAAGGGTCAAATGCCCATTCGTTTCGTCCATCAAATTTATAAATTCCATAATGGAGATGTGGCGGAAATTTACCTGATGTCCCTTCTTTCCCGTAACCGGTACTTCCAACATAACCAATTACTTGCCCTGGTTCTACAATATCTCCAACTTTTAAGCCTTTATTATAGTAAGCAAGATGTGCATAGTAGTGATACGAATTATGATTGTCCCGAATGCCTACTCGCCAACCACCAAACTGATTCCACCCCATCACTTCAACCACTCCATAAGACGCTGAAAGAACAGGTGTACTATAGTCCGCGAAAACATCAGTACCTTCATGAATTCTTCGTCCGCCCCAACCGCGATTAGCTCCCCAAGTACCTCTATAGCTGTAATTATAACCAAGAGCTACTGGGAATGTATGGCTGTCGAGATCAATTGAGTCATAATGTTTAAAAAGCTTGGCAATGGTTACTATTTGATTAACCACTTTTTCATTTTGATAATAATCCCACAAGGCTAATTTATAGTCATCTTCATGTGGCCCGTATTTACTTAAAAAAGATGACATTGTAAACAATACATCTTCATCATCATCTGCATTGGCGATTCCGTCTCCATCTCCATCAAGCCCCATTCCTCCAAAATAACTAATTGTAACAGGTGAAGTATCATTAATGATTGGGTTTAATGGACCTGTCCAGTAATCTTCTGAAAACTGAATGGCAATTATACTATCCCGTTTAGGAATATCTTTTCTTACACCTTGTATATTGCGTTCATATTGATCGACAGCCGCTAGATAGTACCAAGGAATAAGAATATCTTGGTATTGTAAATAATAAGCCATCCGTTGTTGAAGAATCTCTTCCCCTGTAGGCCCCTCATTTGCCAATGCTTCTTCAGAAAAAATTATGCCCCAAAACATAGTTAATGTAATAAAGGGAATAAGATATTTAGACAAACATTAAACCTCCTTTCATACAAATTTAGAATAACCGTTTTTTTTTAATCCATGTGTCTTAGTTTCACATGATAAAACCTTTAATTGGATACAATTATAGACAGTTAATTCTTATCAACTTTGGTAACTCTATACGTTAAAAATCAGTTATGTTCTTCATATTTGGTTTTCATATATATTTAATTAGTACCTAAGCAGATGCTTAAGTGGGTTTTAACCAAATATGGTACGATAGGATAAAGTTACAAGATTAGGAGGCTTATTAATGGATACATTACAATCAATTGAACAATTTAATGAACTTAAAAATGAAGGTAAAACTATCTTTATGTTTTCTGCAAATTGGTGTGGTGACTGCCGCTTTATCGATCCAGTTCTTCCTGCTATTGAGGAAAAATATACAAGTTATCGTTTTGTAAAAATAGATCGTGATGAATTCATCGATCTTTGTGTAGAATTAGATGTATTCGGTATCCCAAGCTTTATCGCATATGAAGATGGTGCAGAGCTTGGTCGGTTTGTAAGTAAAGATCGTAAAACGCAACATGAAATTGAGTCCTTTATTGACGGTTTAGGAAAATAATAAAAAACGCTTGGGATTCTATGTTCCAAGCGTTTGAACTTTAAATTCATTTTTCAACACTTCGTTTTAGCCAAGTAGCTGTACGAGATAAGATCTCTGTCCTCATTTCAACTAGTTCCTCATATTGATAAAAGAATAAAATTTTTTCATCTGCAACAGAATTCCCTTTTGGTGTTTCCGTTAACACAAAATGAGCAAAGGTCTCTGCAAAATCCTCTTCAGGAGATGTCATGGCATATTCCGATACATAGTTTCCTTCAAAAACATCAGAAGCACCACTTTCCCAAAACTGTAAGTAAAAACCGGTTAAATAAGCGTCTTCATATAAGCAACCTGCGTTTTTTAGGAATAACGAAGGACAGCTAGCTTCGTCCTCCCAATAATCCACCTCATTAAAATTTAATGATAAAAAATGAGAGTATTCATGTAGATAAGTTACGAGCGTTTCAGAAGCTAGTTCAATGTTTTCGTTGTTCATACCAAGTGTCCAATATTCACCGAAATCATCATGTAGTGAAACATAAGCGAGGGTGTTGCCACTTTCAAATACTTCAAAACGGGTAATTTCTTTACGATATTTTTCAGGAATAATCCAACTAAAACTAAACCACAACTCCCCATGATACGCTAACTCCTCATCGGTTACATCAGAATCTGTTGTGATAACTTCTTGTTCATTATCGACATTATAAGTCGTTAGCACCGTGAGTCCATCATCATCGGTTGCAACGGATTCTTCTAACACAAGTGAACCATATTCAAATTCAAGACGAGCAACAACGTCATTTCCCCACTCAACACAGGTAATATAATCAGAGCATTCAATTATAAGTGTGCAGATATCTTCATTTTCTATATAACCTTCATCACTAAAGCAACCATTGTCGACTTGTGATACTTCTTCCATCGATGAACTAGCGGGTGTAGCATTAAAGGTTTCATTCTCTTCTACGATTGCTTCCTCTGAAGGTTTTATTACATCAGTTACTGCCTCTTCCAAAAGCTGATCTCCACAAGCAGTCAAAAGGATTACTGAGTACAATAAAAGCCATCGCAAATATTTCAAGTATCAGAAAGTCCCCTTTCTACCTAGTATTCCACAAAAAATTAAAGAATTTGGCCAAATAATAAAATGGAACCATTCAATCGTAAGTTTTTGGAAAATCTTATTGATTATTAGATAATATGTAACAATCGTTTTTTGTAGAATATTGGCGGCAGGAGTCTTATAAGGGAATGCACAAACAAAAAGTACAATTCACTTTTGAAGCGAATTGTACTTTTATTTGAACTTCCTCTACTCGTGGACAAGTGACTGAATTGTTTTCTTTTTCCAAACTAAATGGTAGTAACAAGATTGTGCAGTTAGGCTAACAATAAAGGCAATTGGATAAGCTAACCGAATTCCATTTATTCTCAGAACTTCTCCAAGTTGTTAAGATTTTTTTGTATGATACCCGCGATCACCATAAGGTTGGAGTTTCTCGAACCACTTTTCCTCTAACTTTGTTAATGCTTCTTTTTCGTTAAAGTATGGATCTGTATCATCCTTTTTTAATGTCTCTAATATTTCAATTGTAAATGCATCCTTGCCGAACGTATTCCAATCTGCTTGAAGCTCTTTATGGATATGCGTATTGTTATTAAGAGTAAATTTCACCCCATTGATAGTCTTTAAGTTCCGTGTACTCTCTACAAACACTTTGCCATTCACATTATTTTTAATTTGATAAATACCTGCCACAATGGCAATCTCTTGATACATTTGTTTCAGTTCCTTTTTTCGTTCCACGTTAGTCACTCCTCTTCTTTATTTTTTCACCCAATAAGCACTACCATCTGCTTTTCGATCGATCAATGCATACTCGATTAAGTATCTTCTAATTAACACATAATCATCGTAAATAGAACTTAGAATATGATTTAGTTCTTGTTCTGTATAAATTACCTTTGGATCGAGTCGATCGGCTATGGCGCGAAGTACAATCAGACGTTGTTTTTCTTTCGGTGGGAATTTGTTTAATGGGCCTGTTAAGCCTTCCAGAAAGTATTTATCTAAAACTTTCTTTTGTTCATCCGTCGTAATATCATAACGGTCATCAACCATCGTTGCATGTTTATGTGGCGCAACAAAAGCTGGTGCATATTGATCTTTTTCTTTTAGTAATTCCATGATAGCAAGTAATGTTTTCGCCTGACGTTCCTTTTCTTTTAATACGAATCGGTGGTGTCGGATAGTTGAACTACTACCTATTCCCATCTCTTCTTGTACTTCTTTATCGGTTTTACCAGCATAAAAATTTCTTAGTAAAACGGTTTGATGTTCAGTTAAGCCTGTTAACTTTTTATCTAATCCTAGTAAATAATCGAAAACAGAACCATGCATTTGTTCAATATGTACCCGTATGAATCGTTCAGCGTCATACAAAATATTTTCATGTGGGTAAATTACACCCTTTTGAATTTCTTCACCACATAAAAGACATGTAAATCTATTTTGATCTTCTGTATAACCTAGCTTCATTTCCTCTAAAGAGGCGTTCCAAAAGATTTCAGAATTACTCATTATTAACACCCTCACTTTTCAAACAACCAAAGTATGAATTAACTAATTTTATAAACAAACAATCTATTCGTTTGTATTTACATAAACAATTTAACAAAACGTTTATATAATGTCAATCCCACTCTGTTCAAAAGTGAAGTCAACTACGTCGCAGGTCTTAGATACATTTAATGCTAGGGATCATTGTATGAGATTCATTTTTTCTTTAACATGAATGTTAGAATGTAAAACATTTTAGGAGGTTCAACTTTGAAGAAAGTATTACTAGTTGTTTTAATTGCAATTGGGATCATTAGCCTTTTTATATCTGTCCCCTCTTGGGTAACTTCTTTTTTTTCAACAAATAACCATCAAGCCGAAATTACTAACAACATTAAATTAATTGAAATTGATGTTGAAGGAACAAACGCAACGATTATCCCCAAAAATCAAGATGAGGTAACGGCTGAGTTAAAAGGTAAAGGTAAAGTAGAAGTTGTAAAAAAGGGTAACAGTATCGAAGTTCAATATAGACGTAAGTGGTTCGAATGGTTTTCTTTTTTTGATAAAACAAAACTTACTATTAGTATTCCTGAAGATTATGACCGTGATTTAGATGTAGAAGTTGGTTCTGGAAATATTAATTTTGTTAATAGTGAAGATTTACACCTTGACAATGTCGAAGTGGAAATTGGCTCAGGAAACGTGCAAATTGAAACTTTGAATGTTAATAGTGGGGACTTTAAAGTTAGTTCTGGAAATATGGATATAGATCAGTTTACAGGTAAATTGGAAGCGAATGTTTCTTCGGGTAATTTAGTAATTCATATGGATGAATTAACAGATAACGTAGAAGCTGATGTGAGCTCGGGACATTTAAAACTCGATTTACCGGACGATTCCAATTTCACATTAGATGCTCGTGTAAGTAGTGGCCACATTGCCAATAAATTTCAATTAGAAAACGAACAAAGCTCTAAAAATGAGTTATCTGGAAAACACGGTACAGGAAAATATCATATTGATTTAAATGTCTCTAGCGGTGTAGTCGAATTAAACTAATAAAAAATGAGCTCAGTCCTTTTACTAAGCTCATTTTTTTCAAAACGTTAATGAGACACTTTTCCTTTCTTCACTTTTAACGCATGTAAAATGAATGTAAGTAGGAATGCTAATACAAGTACTGAAAGGAAAATATCATTTGGGATATGTATATTTACAAGAGTAAGTCCCATTTTTATAGCGATAAAAATAATTAACACATAGGCTGTAGTCTCTAATTCCGGAACCCTGTTCATGAGACTTATAAAGAACGTCGCAATTCCGCGCATCAGAAGGATTCCAATCATGCCACCAAGTAAAACTACCCAAACTTCCTCAGAAATAGCTAGCGCAGTCAAAATACTATCAACTGAAAATGCCAAATCCATAAGTTCTACACTAATAACAGTAGCCCAAAACAATCCAAAAACTTTCACTAACCACCCCTTAGGTGAAGAATCTATTTCATCCTCTTCCATATTACTTTTTCTTTTATCTCTAAAAAACTTAAATCCTAAATACAACAAATATAGAGCACCTATTAATTTTATAGGCCAAAATTTAATTAAAACTGTTCCAAGACCAATAAAGATAAATCGGAAAATATAGGCTCCCCATAGACCATACACTAGTGCCTTTTTTTGCTGTTCCTTCGGTAAAGGTCGTACAAAGGCAGACAGCACTAGGGCATTATCTGCAGACAAAATACATTCCATTACCGCTAATGAGAGTATTAACCCCCATGCTTCTGAGCTCGTTAGAATTTTTGCCCATATGTGCCAATCTAACATAGAAGCATAGGTTCCTAAAATTTCTTCAGACATTTGAGTTCCCCCTAAGACGTTAAGCGGATCATAATTTACCGTGTAATTTTTATCGGTTTTAACAATTATCCTAATTTTATTATAAACCTTTATTATGCATTAATGCCCCAACTGCTGAATAAACATATTATTACTACTTTTAATGGGGGTTTTGTCTGAGGTGGAAAGAGTTAAAGCGGTGGCTACTTTTCGGCAAATTGGAGAAGAAATTTACCGAACAGATACGTACATTCAATTTGGTACTGCAAAACAATCGCTCGGAGCGGTGTTGATGTTAAATCCAGGTTCTGCTGATCTAAAAGGTGAAGCAAAATGGCAGCTTCATCATACAGGCTGCTACACAGATGAAATTTTACTCGATAGCACCATGAGACAGCTTGTGGATTTTATGACTGCAACCCATTCTAAGTTAGAAGGTCGTCTGTATATTTATAATTTGATCTATGTAAGACAAACAAACCATATTGATGCAATTAATTTATTTCAACATCTAAAACTTATAGGTAAGTACCCAACCATCTCACTCCCATCTTTACAAGAAATGAAAACGCATCCATGGTTATTAATTGGTTGGGGTATTGAAACAAGAAAACGCTGGACTTATTATGAAAGCGAAAAAAGGAAATGGCTACATTTGATTAATAACTGTGGAATCCCTTATTTTGGTGTGTTATCAGAAAAAAATGAGTATTATCATCCCTGCCCTAATAGTCCTGCTAAAAAGGAACGACTAGAACAACTAATTCAGGCCTTTAAAAACACCATTGAGTATAAGAAACTTGTAAATAACAACTAATATTTTAAGTAAAGGTCATTACTTATTTTCCCTTAAACTTTTCCCATTGGCGTTTTCCATACTCTATTTCTTCTAATTTTGAACTTTCTTGCGTCGATGAAGTTCACTTCGAATTTTCTTTCTCACGTCTTTAATGTTCTACTAGTGTATTGTATCCTGGTTTGCAATATTTTTTTCACAATAAAAAGCTAGGGTAGTCAATAACACCCTAGCTTTCTTTCATGGTTTTTACATTTTTTTCATTTTACGCATGCGGTCAACTAAAAACCCGCCTTTAAATGATTTCGGTTCATAAGAAATAATAAACGCTTTTGGTTCTATCAACTCAACAAGTTGGAACAATTCCTTTTCTCGATTACGTTTTGCTAAAATTTCATATTTATATCGATCGCTATCTCGCCCTTCACCAACATAAGTTGTAATGGCAAATCCATTTTGTCGTAACGTATCAATTAACTCTTGATTTTTATTTTGAGTATTAATTGTGACATAAACATAACCAATAGCTAATTTATTTTCAATTTTTGTTCCTAAAAACATTCCAAGCCCAAACCCTACTGCATAGACCACCATAGCAAGTAAACTTTGGTCTCCATTAAAGACAAGTGATAGTCCAAATACATAGATGAGCATTTCTAAAATTCCAAATACGGCAGCTAAAAAAGTAAGATTTTTTACTAAGAAAATAGTCCGCAGAGTTAATAAAGGTACATATACAAGTTGTAACACTAAAATTAGCAATATATTAAGCATTTGATTAGCCTCACTAAACGTATTATGGTTATTTCCTAACCCAAGGTGATTGTACTTAGTTTATATTTAAATGTCTATAAGATAATTTATTCAAAAAAGATTGAAAATAATCAATTATTGAGCTCAGCCGACGAAACGGTAAAAAAATAACACCTCAGACTAGTTACGTAATAAGTCGAAGGTGTTTTTTTATAGTTTAGAAAAAGTATAACCCTGCAATCGCTGCTGCCATTATGACTTGAGTTGTTCCAACAGCAATCATCCACTTCTTATTTAGGATCATTTGATTTCCAAGTGTTTGTTGGACAAGATGCAAATCCTCTTTTTGCTTCTGCCAAAGCATATCTCTTGTTTCAATTTCTGCAGCTGTTTGTAATTCATAAGTTTTATTTGTTTCTATAAAGTCTGCATTCAAATCATTTAAAGCGCTAATAACATCCTGTTGTTTTTGACGAACTTCTTCGACTAAGGAATTGAACATACCATTCATTTTTTCTTTTTGCTGCTCATGTTCTTCTTTGATAGCATTAAGGCTTTCCTGTAGCCCACCTTGCTGCTCTATTTCACCAATTTGCAAGTCTCCCACGATCATGTCATAAGTTTTTTTTTGACTTTCTATTAACTTAGCCGATAAATTTAGCCACTCTTCACTAGTTTGTGCTATAAGATGTTTTTGTTCTACAGCTAAATTCCTAAACGATTTAAACGTATTCCAGGCAACATCTTCAATTTGCTGAGATAGGTTCGGTATTTGCTGCTGGGCATCGGATTGAAAGCTATCTAAAGTGATGCGCATTTGACCGGCTGTCTCTTTTGTAATTTGGTTAATATCGTCTTCAAAGCGTTTAAGCTTAGCTTGAACATCCAACATAGACTCTTCAACTTTTTTATATTCATCTTCTAACTGCTGTAAGTGACTCTTCATATTAACCTTCAGTTCACTATAGAAGAGTCTTCCATTGATGTCTTGTAAATCTTTTCTTGTATTTCTATAATCAACTTCATTATTCGTTACCATCATAAATAATCCTCTCACCCTGTTATTTTAAGACGTTCCAATATTGATGTATGAACCACTTTTCTTTGATTTGATGCCTTTTTATTACTTTCCATCATTTTTAAGTATTTAATTATCTTTAATAGATACATTGGTTTCAATTACATAGTTTTTTTCGCAAATCTCGAATTCTAACTAAATCGATTTAGTAAATACAATGTATTTCGATTACATTAGATAGACCTAGAACCAAATACTTCCTTAGAAGTTTCAATATATTTAACATGCCTTAATCAATACCCGTTTGTTAAAACTTTAATCCTTTTTTATTTACTATATTTCTAAGCTTTCCTAGAAAAATCTATATCCATTAAATCTTGCTTCGCATTTTTGTAAAAGTTTAATTTCCTATTGCTCATATTAAGGTATCCAACGATTCAATCTTCTTAATTTATTATTTTGCGTTAAACGATACATTAACTTTATTATGTAGCATTAGCAACTTTTCAACTTAGGTGGATATTTAGTGCTTTTCTCTTATTATAATTCAAAATTAATGGAAATGAGATAATAAAAGAATAAATATTCTAAATTTTTTACTATTATTAGTTAGGATGATATTTTGGAATAATTTTTTACCTATTCTATAATTCCGATAGTTCAAGAGGATCTTTAATAAATCATAAAAAAATTAATGGCATTAAAAATTATTACACTGCACGGCTTTTAAACTTCTTTCATTTCATGCACAAAAAAGGAATGGATTGTGTGTCTCATAACCCATTCCCATCTTATTTATTATAGTCTTTCTTTGCTCAATTTAAGGTTCTGTTTTATTTCCTCTATTTGGTTAATATGACGCTGTTCATGAAATCCAACTAGAGAAACCCATTGTTTAATGGTAAGCACGCCAAATCTTCGATGTATAAATGAAATTTCATTAAAATCATCTTCTTTGATATCCTTAATACATTCCAATAAAGCTTTTCTTGTATTCGTTAATTCTTCTTTAAGTCGATCTAACACTTTAAAATCATTTGATGGAACAAGATTATCCGGAGCCTTAACTTTATGAGTACGATCCTTTACAAATTCTAACGACTTTTGTTCTGCCTTAAGTTTCTCATCACTTAACAATGCATCTGTAATCCCCCGTACAACATTACTTTCCATTAAATGAAGGTGTTCAAGAACCTGAGCAATTGACCAGGTCCCCTCTTCGATCACCTCGTTCGCTTGTTCATTTGTCAATCCACTAATACTTAACCATAAGTCTTCTCTCGTTTTTGCCAACTTGTCCATCGTAATCTCCCCTTTCTTCATAGTATCTATTATTTTAGAAAAGGGAAAAATAGAACTACTTTTATACAAATGAGAAATTACTACTCTTTTTCTTTGCTTATTCCCAACTAAATAAGAGTGAGACTGTTATGGCCTCACTCTTAAAAACTTAGATTTGTATAAATTCGTTTAAGAGTTGATTAATTAATAGCATTGGAAGAATAAAATACTGTTACGATTGATAGAATCATATACCCAGCCACGTCTAGTACCTCTCCAGCGGAACCCAACAATTTGGTTTCCTGCTGCAAAAATTGGGAAGAACCAGAAAGCATTTCCGTTTCTTAACCATATGAATGTATTACGGAAAAAACAACGTCTGATACCGCCTACTCCACCTCGACGTGTAAAATCTTGTTGTTGGAATGTATCCATTTGTGGAGTAAAGTTTGGTGGTGGTGCAGTTGGTCTCATGTCCTGCCCCCCGCCCGGGAAACCTCCTGGCGCTCCTCCTGGAAATCCTCCTGGTGCCCCGCCTGGAAAACCACCTGGGAATCCTCCCGGTGTTCCGCCTGGGAAGCCGCCTGGGAAGCCTGGAAATCCTCCTTGATTTCTAGTCAAATTCATACCTCCTTTCTTCATCAGCTCAAACTCAATTTATGTTGGAAAATGGAGCCCTTGTAGGTTGTCCATCCCTATTCCTCAAAATAAGAAAAATTTATTTCTTTTTTATATATCTTAAAAGACTTAAAGAGCAAAAGAGCGTATTTTACTTCATTACGTTATTCAGTCAATGGAGTTTTGCATTTATGGAAATTAGTACAATTGGTACTTCACAAAAGGGTTAGAAACAATCATAGAGGAAAAGTACCAAATGAAGCATTCCAACTACAGACATTCTTCATTTCCACTTTCAAAATGAAAACTAAACTTTCCCCCTATGCATAACAATTTCTTGTGAAAATCGATAATATTGTGACAATTCGCTACATAAATTTTAGAAAATACCTAGCACACCAAAGGAGGTAACAACAATTATATATATCTTTCTTATACTCGTAGGAACCTGTTTATTTTTGGCATTAAGGAAAAAACAATTTCTTTACTTACTAGTACCAGTAGTAGCCATGATTGGTTACATTGTTGTAGAAATTGCTCTCGTTCCAGCTCCATTCTTTGAAACTGTTAAATTTATCTTTAGTTTAAGCTAACAGTTACCTCCCACATATCCAAATCATTACTTATATCAAATTCCAATTCCCTCTATTCTAAAATGCATAACCTAATCCCGTTTTATTTCCATAAGGTATTTTTCCTTTGTCATTAAGACTAGACAAAGGTGAATATGAACCTTATCAATAATTCCTAAAAGGAGGCGTAATCCTAATAACTAATAAAAAAGTTTATTTCACAAAACTGAATTTGAAGAATTTTAAATTAGGGGTGACATCATGAGAAAAATTGATAAGAGTGTCGCTAATGGTTATTTCCGAGAGAAAAATACGTATATGGTCATTTACTTCATCATATGGGCAGTAGTGTCTTACGGTGTTGTGCTTTTAGCTGAACCACTTAGTACGATTTATTTTAATGGCTTCCCATTCCATTATTTTATGGGAGCACAAGGGGCACTAGCTGTCTTTATCGTCCTACTATTCGTGAATGCAATTGTTGGAGATAAAATTGATAAGAAATATGGCATCAATGATAAGAAAAATGAAGAAATTGGTATGGGAAGTACGGTTGATCATTAAGGAGATACTTAACTTAGATAAGGGGGATCGCTTTTGGATACACAGTTTATCGTTTCGTTAGCGATTATCTTAGCCACATTCGCCCTATATATTTGGATCGCAATCTTTAACAAGGCGAAGGAAACTTCTGAGTTCTACGTTGCTGGACGTGGTGTACCTCCAATTTGGAACGGGATGGCAATTGGTGCCGACTGGATGAGTGCCGCTTCCTTCATCGGTATGGCGGGAACAATCATGGTTCTAGGTTACGATGGATTAGCTTATATTATGGGTTGGACTGGTGGCTATTTATTATTAACTTTTTTACTTGCACCACAATTAAGAAAGTCAGGAAGTTATACAGTACCTGAATTCATTGGAGACCGCTTTCTAAATAAAGCTGCACTGATTATTGCGGCAATTTGTACGATGATTATTAGTTTTACTTATTCAATCGGGCAATTATCTGGATCTGGAGTAGTAATTGGACGTTTATTTGAAATTGATGCGAAGCTTGGTACTATGATTGGAGTTGTATTAATTGCATTCTATGCTGCTTTCGGTGGAATGAAAGGAATCACTTGGACTCAAGTTGCTCAGTATCTTGTGTTAATTATTGCATACTTAGTACCAGTAATATTTATGTCCCTACAAATTACAGGTAATCCAATACCATGGCTATCTTACGGGGATATAGTAGGTAAATTAGGTGCACTCGATCGGGAACTTGGTTTATCCGAGTATTTTGCACCATTTGAAAAGGGAACAAAATGGCAATTCCTTGCACTTATGTTTACTTTAATGGCAGGTACAGCAGGACTTCCACATGTAATTGCCCGTTTCTACACAGTATCAACAATGAAAGCTGCACGTTGGTCTGGTGCATGGGCGCTATTATTCATCGGATTATTATACTTCTCAGCTCCTGCCTATGCTGCATTTTCTCGTTTTATTTTAATGACTCAAGTTGCTGGAAGCAAAATCTCTGAGTTACCTGCATGGACGAAAACATGGGTGGATACTGGACTATTAAAGGTAGCTGATACAAGCGGTGACGGAATTCTTCAGTGGAATGAATTGATTATAGCAAACGATATCGTCGTAATGGCAACACCAGAGATTGCAAATTTAGGGGCTTTCGTCATAGGGTTAGTTGCTGCAGGCGCAATGGCAGCAGCGTTATCAACAGCAGGAGGACTACTCATCGCCATTTCATCTGCCTTTGCCCACGATATTTATTATCGTATTTTAAAACCTACTGCTACTGAAAAACAGCGTATGAAAGTGGCACGTATTACAATCGTTGTGGCAACTCTTTTGGCTGGTTTAATTGCACTCGATCCTCCAGGTGCCATTACGCAAATCGTTGCTTGGGCATTCGCAATTGCAACAGGTACTTTCTTCCCCGCTCTCGTGTTAGGAGTTTGGTGGAAACGTTCCAACGCAGCAGGGTTAATTGCTGGTTTACTTGTTGGGTTAGGTGTAACACTCACTTATATCTTTGCAGCTAAATTTGGAGGCTTCACTATTCTAGGAATCATTGACACTGGAGCAGGTGTCTTCGGAGCAATTGCTGCATTTGCTGCAAATATTATTGTATCTTTAGCAACTAAACCACCTTCACAAGAAATTCAAGATGCCGTCATCAACCTACGTTACCCAGAACAAATGACGTACAAAGACGGAGAAATATATATGGAAGACTAAAAATGAGTCTGGCACGAAGCAATGCTTTTTGTTCCATTGCTTCGTGTTAGGTCTTTTTTTTATTATCCTAACGAAACTTTATAGTTATTTATTCGTATATTTTATTGCAGACCGTAATTTATTTAAATTAGAAAGGAATGAATTACTTGTTAGATAAAATATTAAGATCTTTATTAGGAAAAGGCCGTCGCTACTCCTCAAGTAGTCGTCGTAAATATTCACATAAACATAATTATTATGGACATAAACATTATAAAAGAGGTTATGGAAGAAGAAGTTCTGGTAGTTTCTTTAGCTCAAGTGGTTTCTTTGGAAGTTAATCAATGTGGGGCTTTATGAAGGAAAAAAAGTACCATCATTTGGTGAGACATTATATTGAACAAGAAACTGATTTTCATTTTATAAAAGAACTTGGGGTAGGTTCCTATGGGGTCGCTTACCTCCTTTTACATTCTAAAAGTGGAAATCAGTACGTACTTAAACGAATGAAAACAAAACATCTTCGTAAAAAAAAGCTGCATGAAAAATTCCAACAGGAAATTTCAATGTTAAATGAAATCAACATTCCAAACATCCCTTCCGTGTACACACAGGGGAAACTGCAAGACGTACCATTTTATATAATGGATTTTGTGGATGGAAAGACATTTGAGCAAACTATTTTTGAAGATAGGGAAACCTTTACCCTCGCACAATCACTGGAGATCACCAAACAGTTACTTCAGCTTGTGATGACCATTCATGAGAAAGGTATCGTTCATCGTGATCTGCGTATTCCTAATATATTAATAAACGAAGATGGTTTACACATTATAGACTTTGGATTAGCAGCCTATTTGAATCCAAACCTAAAAGTCGATAAAATAGATAATCCTAAAAAAGTGGAAAGTCATATTAGTGATTTGTATTTTGTTGGCCATTTTTTACTATTTTTGCTCTATTCAAACTATACCCCTACAGAGCGAAAGGAGCGTAGTTGGCAAGAAGAATTGCATTTACCTATTGAAGTGGTTGATTATATTGAACGACTATTAATTCTCCGCTCCCCTTTTTCAAGTACTAAGGAAGCATTAAATTCAATACCTGAAGACTTTCTGAAAAAGACGTAAAAAACAGTACAAACTTGTGTTTGCACTGTTTTTATTTTAGCAGAAATTTTATGTAAACAATTTCCTCATTGTATTTAATTTTTCCTTTTCGGTTACGCTAAACGTATATATGGAAAAAAGGAGTGTCATATAAGATGATTGAATTAGAAACTGATCTAGTTGGAAAACATGCACATTTCGGGACGTTGCGTGATTATATCAAAAAATACGGATTTTCCATTGGCGGAAATTGGGAATATGACAGAGGTAGCTTTGATACAATCCTCCACCAAGACCAAGAGGAAGGCGAAACCATTTATCTTCGATTACCTTTTAAAGTTCTAACTGGGCAATTGGATGATTATAATACGGATATTATTTTCCAAAAACCATATGTTATTAAACATGTGGCTAACATTGGATTAGAGTATGATGGAAGTTCGTTAGCAGATGCGACTGGATTTAGCCAATTCCAAACACCCGCCGATCAAGATGGGCAAATTCAAGACAAAGGCAAATGGATCCAAGCTGGTGAACAATTAGTAGTGGAGAAAGTACTTCCACATGTAAATTAAGAAACACCCTAAAGGTTAGTCAAACTTACAACTAACCTTGGGGTGTTTTTTCTAATGCACATTAAATTACCACCAAAATAGTCTTTCTATTGCAAGGATGTTTCGTGACCTTTCCCTAACATCGGAAGACGGCGAATAATCGTTTCAATCCGTTTTTCAATACTTTGATTCAAGTGAAATCTAACCCCATAACAATAGGTATCACTACATTTTTCTTCAAACCATCTTAAATCACCATAAGCCTCTACCCTAATATCACAAAGATTAAATTCAAATTTATATTTTATGTTTGAGTCCACTGGGATTTTATAATTTGTTGAAAATTTTATTCCCCCTAAGCTAATGTTTTCTAACAAAATAGGAATGGAACTAGTATTTAGTCTTTCATTATTCACCCCACTAATAATCATTTGCCCTACTACTGGATGAGGTAATTCAAAACGAAAATGTTTTCGCTTCTCCTTTATTAAATCTTTTATTTTTAATTTCTTATCTAGCTTTATTACCCCTTCTTGAAGCATCTTTTCATACTCTTTAATTGGAACAGGCATGGAAAATAAATACCCCTGAATATAGGGACATTCGTTTTGTTGTAAGAATGTAAGATGTTCATTCTTCTCTACTCCTTCGGCAATTATCTTCATCCCTAATTTTTTTCCTAAATATAATATGGAAGAAATAATCCCCTGATCTACAGAATCATCTTTATGAATATTTTTAATAAAGATTTGATCAATTTTAATTGTATCGGGCTTAAATTTTCGTAAGGACTCTAGAGAAGAGTAACCTGTTCCAAAATCATCAATAGCAATTTTAACCCCTAACGTTCTTAGTGCTTGTAAAGTTTCAATGACACTAGTTTCACTTCTCAATAATGAACCTTCTGTAATTTCAAATTCAATATATTCGGGTGAGATATCATATTCCCTTATCATTTTTTCCATATAATCAACTAGACCATTTTTCATAAATCGAATAGGTGGAACATTAATAGAAATCGGGAAAATGGGTATACCGCGCTCTTTCCAATTCTTAAATAGACTACATACCTTTTCAATAATCCAATCTGTTATTTGAATAATCATATGGTTTTCTTCCGCTAGGGGAATAAAGTCACCAGGTGAAATCATCCCAAGTTCCCTATGGTTCCAACGAATTAAGGCTTCAGCACCCTTAATGGAGTAATTCTGGGTTTCAATCTGCGGTTGGAGATAAACTTCAAACTCCTCACGACTAATAGCCATGCGCATATCGCGATCTAAAATATACTTTCTTAGTGTGGTTGGGCCCTTTGAATTAGAATAAGGTTGATAATTATTTTTCCCATGCCGCTTTGCCTGATAAAGCGCTGAATGTGCACTCTCAAGTAGAGCTAATGTTTGACTACCGTCAATTGGGTAAAAAGCAATGCCAATACTTGTAGATAGATTCATTTCATAATCTTGAATGACAAATGGCTGAGAAATATTTTCCATTATTTGATCAGCCAATTCAAATACTACTTTTTCGTTTCCTTCAATGGGTATGATCATAATAAAGTCGTTACTATTTAAGCGAGCTAAGTATCCTTCATGGGGCACCTTTTCTTTTAAACGATTGGCAATGATTTTTAATGCTTCATCCCCAATATGATATCCTAAAGAATCATTAATGAGATGAAATCGATCAATATCTAAATGGAGCAATGCAAATGCTTCCTTTGTTTTACAGCAAACATCTAACTTTTTATTTAGGCTTGATAGGTTTGGTAACCCTGTTAATTCGTCATATTGGCCTAAATAAGTTAATCTTTCTTGATTTTCGATTTCTTTTGTTACGTCTGATACTAATCCAAAGATTTGATAAATCTCACCTTTAGCATTTTGTCTTGGCACTACTTGTTCCAATAACCACTTCGTTTCCCTGCTAGGACAAATTAGACGATAGAGCATTTGGATACTTTCACCTATAGCTATTCGACTAATGTTTTGGGTTACTTCTGCTTTATCTTCGGGGTGGATCATTTCTTTCCAAATATTTGGATTAGAATATAATGTGTTAATTGGAACTTCAAGAATGGTCTCAAGTCCCTTTGAAGCAAACTTAAAATTACCATTGATATATTCTCGCATCCATATGCCAGCAGATAAGTTATCAAAGATATATTCATAGTTTTCAATGGCTTCCGTTAAAGCTTTTTCCAAAAGTTTTTCATTGGTAAAGTCCTTAACTACTCCGATTAATTTATATGGATTTTCATTTTGATTTAATACTTCTGCTTCTACTTTTATATAGCGTAATTCATTTGTTTTTCCATGGAAAATTCTAAATTCATTTCGAAAGTTCTTCCCCTGATACGCTTCTTTTACAAATTTATATGACCGTTCATAATCTTCTGGATGTACCAGTTTAAACAGCTTGTCCATCGTATAATGACGAGTATGTTCTAATCCAAAAAGGTCATAAAAATATTCCGAATAGTATAATTGGTCCTCTTTAATTAGATACTCCCAACTACCTACCTTAGCAATTTGTTGAGCGTAATTTAAATGCTTTTCTCTAAGGTACGCCAAGTCTTTTAACTCAACTTGTTCTGTAATATTATGAACGATAATATAAACACGGTGTACACCTTTGTTTCGTATAATGGGGGCAAACGTTACAGATAAGTATCTTGTTTTTCCGTCAATTCGATTCAGTTGAATTTCATGACTTTCCTCTCTACCCTCTAACGCATGATTAAATGCTGTTGTAAGCATTTGATTAACTTCGTTACTAAATAATTTTTTAAAATCTGTTGTTTGTTTCGGGGTATAACCTAATAATTTTTCTAATTCGGTTTCGTTATTAATAGAAATAATTTGCCTGTCAGTGGAACACACAATCACGATCTTAGGAAAGTATGTAGTAACCTTTGCATAATCACTAAAAAATTGTTGATTTCCTATGTCGTTTCTTTTCTTTAAAAACTGGTTAAGGATATTCATCCTTATTTCATTCCATCTCATTCATTCCACTTCTTTCTACTTTTAATAAGGCCGAAATAAGCAGTAGTCATGAATATAAATTTATTATTTGTTAAAAGTGATTCAGGGATGTACATAAAAAAATTTGGTAATTCGTCGGTAAAAAATAAAAACACTAAACTGTGTATACCTTAAAGATGATCGACGGATAAAGGAACCCATTACTATAGGCTCCCTGTTTCATTAATGTCTATATATTATTTTAAATTCACGCATTTTCTAAATTAGTTGCTGCTTGTGGAGGCTTCTTCGATACTATTAGAAAATCAGATTATTCGAAAGTGAATCCCGGGGCTTTTACTTGTTCAACATTTATTGACCCTAAAACGGGGATTGAAATTATTAAAACTAGGAGAATTATTAGTGAGGATTTTATTAAATACTTCAAAATTCAACACTCCAAACAAAAGTATAGTCCCGTTATATTATGTTGGAAGGAGCGTCGAATTATTTATCTTCATTCTGCAAATTTTTGACCGAAAGCGTGTGTTATTTGAAACACAACTACGCTGAAGCATAATTAATTTTTATTTTACTGCTACCTAAATAAATAGCTGTTTCTTTTTTAATAGCCCTCTATTTTTCTTCTTCGGTTGTTTCTAAATAACGATACAGGGTTGATTTGCTAATACCTGTTTCATTTTTAATATCTAGTAGTGTAAATTTTCCTGAGTGATACATGGTAATTGCTTTTTTTACATTATCATCAGATTTTTTTGGCCGTCCTATGCTTTTCCCCCGCTCTTTTGCATGAACAATTCCCAGTGTTGTAGATTGTTTGACTATATCTGTTTGGAAATGAATAAAGAAATCCACCATATCCTGCAAAGAAATTGATAACAATTCATTGCTATTGATTCCTTCGTTAATGAAGTGAATCGTCACTCCGTCTTTTTCACATAATTTTAATAACTCCATCAGGTGCCTTGAAGTATCAGCTAGGACAAACATTTTTTCGACAATTACCGTATCACCCCTTTGTATATCCATAAGCATTCTCTCAAGTTCAATACGTTTTTTAGGAGCGCCGTGTGCTTCCTGGAAAATTGTTATGTCTGAGCTATTGATCTTTTTCAACTGGTCTTTACAATCTGCATCATCATATAAAGGTCTTACATAACCATAAATCATATTTTCTCTCCTATCAAAATTCCTAAAAACGTTCCTTTTTGGGAATATAGGTGTTACTATATTAATTGTTATTTTAAAAAAAAGGAGAAAACAATGCAAAGTTTAAAACAACAATGGTTTGGCAATATACGTGGAGACATTTTATCGGGGATTGTCGTTGCACTCGCCCTTATTCCTGAAGCAATTGCCTTTTCAATTATAGCCGGGGTTGACCCTATGGTTGGTCTTTATGCCTCATTTACAATGGCAGTCGTTATTGCATTTGCAGGCGGAAGACCCGGAATGATTTCTGCTGCTACGGGTGCTATGGCACTTGTCATGGTCCCATTAGTTAGAGTCTATGGACTTGAATACTTATTTGCAGCAACTCTCTTAACTGGTCTTATACAAATTATTTTTGGTGTCTTAAAAATTGCCAAGTTGATGAAATTTATTCCAAATGCAGTCATGATTGGCTTTGTTAATTCATTAGCTATATTAATCTTTTTAGCACAAGTACCACATTTTATTGGCATCTCAACGATGACTTATGTATTTGTCGCGATCACATTAGTTTTAGTTTATACATTACCGCGTTTTATAAAAGTGATTCCAGCACCACTCATTGCTATTGTAATACTTACAGTAATCACCCTATTTAGTGATGTAGAATTACGAACAATTGGGGATTTAGGAACGATTACGCAAACTTTACCATCCTTCATTCTACCGAATGTTCCTTTATCTTTAGAGACATTACAAATTATTTTCCCATTCTCCCTTTCACTAGCAATCGTAGGATTAGTAGAATCTTTACTCACTTCTCAAATTGTTGATGATATGACAGGAACAGAAAGTAACAAAAATGGAGAAGCAAGAGGACAAGGAATTGCAAATATTGTGACAGGTTTCTTCGGTGGAATGGCTGGTTGTGCAATGATCGGTCAATCGGTTATAAACGTAAAATCAGGTGGCCGAGGACGCTTATCTACTCTGGTTGCAGGGTTATTCTTAATGTTTTTAATACTTGTTCTAGGTGATTTAGTTGTTAAAATCCCAATGCCCGTCCTCGTAGGTATTATGATCATGGTATGTATCGGAACATTTGATTGGAGCTCTTTTAAATATTTAGTAAAAGCACCTAGAGCTGATGCAATTGTGATGTTAACTACTGTTATAATCGTAGTTTGGACACATAATTTATCGATTGGCGTTATTTCGGGAGTCATCCTAAGCGCTATTTTCTTCGTTGTCAAAATATCTACTGTAAAGATCCAACAAGAAGGAAATCGATTTATTGTTGAAGGTCAGTTATTCTTCGCATCAACAGAGGGATTCATCGAATACTTTAAAAATATTAATATTGAAGGTAAAACAGTTCAAATCGATTTTTCTAACAGTCGGATTTGGGATGATTCAGGGGTAGGAGCACTCCTGAAAGTAGAAGAACTATTAGGTGATAAAGGAATTACTGTCGAAGTCATAGAACTTGATTCGCCAAGTAAAAAGGTAATGGCTAAACTCGAAGGAATGTCTTCATCTCATTAAGGGGGTTCTTATGTATAAACACATCTTATTAGCCGCAGATGGATCTGAAAATGCGATTCGTGCTGCAAAAGAGGCTGCGAAAATTGCATCCTGTAGCAATGATTCTATTATCGAAGTGGTGTACGTTGCAGATTTTGAAAAGGCAAAAACTGAAGTTTTACATTCCGGTACTAGTGAGGCTTTAAACATTGCGCGACGTAAAAAACTTCAGCTAATTGAGCAATTGTTTAAAGAGGAGAAAATTCAATATAAAGTAACAATTTTGCATGGTACACCAGGTCCAGAAATTGTGAGATATGCTAATGAGCAAAAAGTAGATCTTATCGTTGTTGGGAGTCGTGGCTTAAATAGCTTACAGGAAATGGTGTTAGGTAGTGTCAGTCATAAAGTGATGAAACGCGTAAACTGTCCAGCGCTAGTAGTTAAATAAGAAGAAGCAAAGAGTGCTACCCACATAAGATAATCCTTAAAATAGATTGTCTTTTTAATGGGAAGAGCACTCTTTTTCTTAACTATATTGATGATGATGTAATTTCGCAAAAATACCGTTTTCTGCAATCAATTCATCGTAAGAACCATCTTCTTCAATTCCATTTGTTGTTACAACAATCACTCGATCTGCATCTTTAATCGTTGCAAGTCGATGTGCAATCACAAGTGTTGTTCGGTTTTCAGCTAATTCAGCTAACGATTCTTGAATAATTTTTTCTGTTTCCGTATCAAGAGCCGAAGTTGCTTCATCTAAAATTAAAATTGGTGGGTTCTTTAAAAACATGCGGGCAATGGCAAGTCTTTGTTTTTGACCACCAGAAAGTTTTAAGCCGCGCTCTCCAATTTGTGTTTCTAACCCTTCAGATAAACCACTTACAAAGTCTTCTAAATGCGCCTTTTTTATCGCATTCAATATCTCTTCCTCAGTAGCTTCCCGTTTGCCATATGCAATATTCTCGCGAATTGTACCGGTAAATAAGAAAACATCTTGCTGTACAATACCAATTTGTTCACGTAATGATCGCTTTGACATATCTCGTACATCTATATCATCAATCGTAATTGAGCCACTGTTGACATCATAAAACCTTGGTATTAAGGAACAAATAGTCGTTTTACCGGCACCAGATGGACCAACAAATGCTGTCATTTCCCCGGCCTTTAATTCAAATGTAATATTTGAAAGGATTGGCTTATCATTTTCATAATTGAAATTCACATTTTCGAATCGAATATCTCCATGCAAGTAAGGGACATCAATAGCGTTCTCTCGATCCCGTACTTCAGGTACTTCATCTAATAGTTCTTGGAACCTTTTGAAACCCGCCATCCCTTTAGGATAAAGCTCAAGTAATGCACTAATTTTATCGATTGGTTTAATTAACACATTCGTATAAAGTACAAAACTTACTAGTTCTCCATAGGATAGTTTTCCGTTAAAACTTAACCAAGCACCAACGACTAAAACTACTAATGTTAGGAGTCTTGTCATCATATAGATTCCCGAATAAGTACCTGCCATGATTTTGTATGCATAGAGTTTTGCAGATTTGAATAATCCATTTTGTTCACGGAATCGTTCCATCTCAAACTGCTCATTTGTAAAAGATTGAACGACACGAACACCAGCAACACTATCTTCTACTCGGCCATTCACATCAGCAATTTTACCGTACATCGTTTTCCAAGCAGTATTCATTTTCTTATTACTAAATGTCACAATCCAAATTAAAAACGGTACCGCTATCAATGCCACCAATGCCAATGTAGAATTAACGTTAAACATAATAGCAAAGGCCCCAATGAAGGTCATAATAGCAATGAAAAAATCCTCAGGCCCATGGTGAGCAAACTCACCGATATCAAATAAATCATTTGTGATCCTGCTCATTAGATGGCCTGTTTTATTGTTATCAAAAAAACGAAATGATTGTTTTTGTAAATGATTAAACAAATCTTGTCTCATATCTGTTTCGATATTAATACCTAGCTTATGCCCTAAGTAATTAACGATAAAGTTTAGGATTGTACTTAATACGTAGACAAGTAGAAGAAGTATACTGACTTTTACAATCGTATGCCATTCATTTGTTGGCAGCAATTTATCAATAAACCACTGGACAGCAATCGGAAAAGCAAGTTCTAATATTGCCACAATGATTGCACTAGTAAAATCAATTAAAAATAAACGTTTATGTGGTTTATAATAAGAAAAAAAATTTGAAAGCATGGTTGTCTCCTTTCTATGTGATCCAAATATGCTATTGCACCATTCTAACTTAAACATATTTAAAATGAAATTAGTTTTAAGAATTATTATTAAACCAATCTAAAAGGGGTGCCACTATTAAAGTAGCACCCTAAATTTAAATTTAAATTTATATAAAGCGTTGAGTTACTTTTCCTTTACCATTTGAAACTTCTACTTCTGCATATGCTCCATTTACAAATGTAATTTGAGGTGGCATATGCCCACAATCAATATCATAAGCAATGGGTAGATTTAATTCTTCCGCTAATTCTATATAAACATCTACTACATTGTAGTCATTTACAGGTTGGTTCGCTTCACTTCTTCCAAATAAAATTCCATTGCAGTTATCAAACCATCCTGCATACTTCATTTGCATCAAAGATCTCCGCAGGTCTACAACAGTCATTTGGCAATTTTCTAAGTACCAAATGATTGGTTCATTATCGATAAACTGCCTTTGAAAGTAGGCTACATTTCCATAAGGAGTGCCAATTAAATGTCGGATAACATCAATGCATCCCCCTAAAAGCCGACCTTTTATAAGGAATGGATTATTATAAATTGTTTTCCAATTTGTTTGTTCTGTTAAATAAAATACAATGTCGATTTCCTGATGATGATTCCATATTTGTTGATATCTTTCTGAAGAATATTGCTTTACTTCTTGTCCACTTTTCGTGAATAATACATTTTCCCACATAGCTGTTGTCGGGTCAGAAAACTTTCCTCGTAAATCAATTAAGTTTGTCCCATGAGCAGTGGCGATTCCTGTCTTTAGGGTGAGTGCCAGTAGCAAAACACTTATATCAGAATAGCCCAAAATCCACTTTGGTATTACTTTCTCAAAATCTATAAATTCAAGAATTTCAATAAGTAATTCGCCCCCCCATGGTGGGAAGATTAGATTCACTGTATCGTCTTGTAGTAACGAATTTAACTCTTCTGCGCGAACCGATGCTTGGGCAGATTTTGCTTTGTATTGTGTCCAACATGTTTCCCCAATCATGACTTCATATCCTTTAGATTGTAATCGCTCAACAGCTTTGTGAAGTAGATGATGGAGCTCCCTCTCTACGCCGGCTGACGGTGCCGTCACAGCGACCTTCCTTTTTTTTATAAGTGTTGGATATGTAATCATCTTTCATGGTCCCCCCTTTATATTATTAATATCTTCTTATATATTGAAGGATCTTTCACTTTATGACATTTTTGCAAAAAGAAAACTGGCTCCTATTCGGAACCAGTTGCATTTAGTGATTATTTTCTATCTTTGGGGCAGACATATCTTCTCGATTTTCGTCTACATCCCCAGTTTCAACATCTTTTGGATTTGTTACACTTTCCTCTATTCCACCATTAATTGCAGAACCATTTGTATTATTGTTGTTATTTACATCTTCTTGTATGCTGTTACCATTCTGATCTACTGTACCATCTTGATTCATTTCATTTTCTGCGTTTTCATCCATCACATCAGTACCAGCGTTATTTGTTCCATCGTTTTGAGTATCATCATTCACGTCTTCGTTAATTACCTCTCCACTTTCGTTGGTATCATTCTCTACAGCATTATTTGTATTACATCCAACTAAAAACGCAGCAAGCAGTATTGAAAATGGAATTGCGAATCTTTTCACGTAAAAACCTCCTTAAATTTGTGTAGTTAGCATGTTACATTTTAAGTTGGTTATTCAGTGAAAAAGTTAGAAATTATAAATTCTCCCCGTAAATACAAACTGTTTGTCTAACAACATTGAATTCATTTCCGTTGTATAACAATAGATTTTCAACATAACCTAAACCATCTGCGTGGTATCTCCCCGCAATTAGTTGATTCGTTAATAAGTAATATTTCCCATTCTGGGCTATTTGAATTGGGTAAATTCCACTAACAGGGTCAACCCAACCTTCAATTGGCTGCTTCAATGTTCCATTAGGGTTATAAATTTCGTTTAAATATTCCTGACCTTTATACGTCAAATCTAGAGTGTATCGTTTATGAGGATTTTCACTTGTAACATTGGCTTTAAAGTAATTGGCATATTCAACTTTATATTGGTGTTGCTCATTAAACTTTATGGAATCAAATATCTGTTTCATTCCATTTTGATTAGCGAAAATGTAGGCATAAATAATTCCTCCACTCCCACCAGATTGAATCTGGATTAAAATATCGTTTACGCCATTACCCGTAAAATCTCCGAGCCATAGTGTTGGGTCATACCCTGCATTTTCTGTTAACTGGAATGTTTGGATTTGGTTGGTTCTTCCATTTCGAATATGGAGTGTAATGTTTTTTAAAAATGGGCTGTCTTCGCTTTTCGTTGCGGTAAGGAAAACAGTATCGTCCACCCGATCACCTGTTACATCCCCATATTTTACTGCAACAATGGTTTGTCTAGTTTGTGGGATCGGACCTTGTTGCATTGGTAACTGCGCTTGGTAAAATCCTCTTCCTCTAGGGTCAAAGTTAGGATACCAATTACTATTCATCTTCATCCCCCTCTTCATTGATGATAAATACAAATGATTTTTAGTGAAGATAAAATTCATTTCTCTCCTTATTTATTCGGTAATAGTTTGAAAAGTTCCCCAAACTTGTTTCTAAAGTCTTACTTATTTTTAAAATAAAAAAACGCTTTGAGAAACTTCTCAAATACGTTTTCTTATCTACAACTATTCTTTTGAAAAGTGGGACGATGTACCTGTCCCCGTTGTCCCATCAAACAATTTTTCTGCGCCTCATCCAAGAGTAAACAATGGCAATCATTATGGCGAAGCCAAGGTAACCCATTGTCGAGTAAACTTTACTAACAATTGTAGTAAATCCAACAAAGCTTGCGATATATCCGATTATTCCTACGTAAAGCACGTGTCTTTTAAATGCCTTATCTTTTGGTTGTACAAATCGAACAACAAATGAAAACAGCATACCGACTGCAGTATTGTAGATCATTCCAAGTAAGGCGATTGTCATCAATAGACCAACAATCGGATGAATATTATTGGCAATGACTAGAATTGGCATATCCGTTCCTGTTACAATATCCATTTTTGCAAGTAGTGCGATATTCATTAGAATAATGAGGATACCTAAAAGAGCCCCACCGATGAATCCACCAAGACCAGCTATTCTTTTACTTTTTACCGTACTTCCCATTACGGTAAGCATTGTCAGTCCTCCCGCAATGTTATAAGAAACATACAATAAAGAACCCATAATCCAGTTTGGTGCTGCGGTAGATTGTTCTCTTGCTAATCGATCTGCTTCGGCGAAAGATAGATCCATCGTAAAGATTGAATAAATAGCAATAATTAAAATAATAGCCAAAAGATAAGGTGTTGCCAATGCGATCACATTAATTATACTTTTGACATTTAGCATAAGCGTTGAAATCGTAAGTATTGCCATTATTAAACTTCCAAGAACAAGATTTATCCCAAACATTTGATTTAGCGTTGAAGCTCCGCCTGCAAACATAGCAACCGTAATAGCAAATAATAATAATGTAATTAGAAAATCAATGACTAGCCCAAAATGTCTACCTGCAATGTAAAAAACGACCTTTTTATGGGAAGTTGTTTGTAATTCACAACCGAGTTGCGCAACATTCATCCCTAGAAATGCAAAACAAAGAGTAGCTAGTATTCCACCGAGTAGCCCATACCAACCAAAACCAGTAAAGAATTGAAGGATTTCTTGCCCAGACGCAAATCCTCCACCTACTATTAAGCCAACAAATGCCCCACCAATTTGTAAACTTTTTCTCACCAATTCCCTCATTTGTTTTAAATTGTAGGGAGTCAATTAGCCTTCATAGCTACTAGGATCCCCTTTTTTCTACTTACTTATAAACTTTACTTGAAACCGTGAATTTTTTAATTGCCTCCATGTTAGGCTCATACCCAATACCAATTGTTTTTGGAACTTGTATGTACCCGTCCTCTACGATCACTTCTGGATTGATAATATCTTTCTCCCAATAGTGATTTGAACCCGCCGTGTCACCTGGTAGTACGAAATTAGATAGAGTGGTTAGTGCTATATTGTGAGCTCGTCCAATTCCGGACTCTAACATGCCTCCACACCATACTGGAACTCCCTTTTCTGCGCAATAATCATGGATTTTCTTCGCTTCACTTATACCTCCTACTCGACCAATTTTAATATTGATAACCCCACAGCTTCCAAGCTCAATGGCTTTTCGAGCATCTTCTAATGAATTAATACTTTCATCTAAACAAATAGGTGTTTTTATTTGTTTTTGTAAAACAGCATGGTCAATGATATCGTCAGAAGCTAATGGTTGTTCAATCATCGTTAAATTGTATTCATCGAGTTGTTTTAAAGTATTGAGATCTTCCAAGCTATATGCTGAGTTTGCGTCTGCCATTATTGCAACATCCGGGAACCTCTCACGCAATGCACGAATCACTTGTACGTCCCAGCCTGGTTTGATTTTCACCTTAATTCGCTTATATCCTTCGTTCACATAATGCTCTACTACAGCGATTTGTTTTTCAATTGATTCTTGGATGCCTAAACTAATTCCTACTTCAATCTTATTTTTACTTCCTCCTAGAGCATCGGTAAGTGACTGGTTTGTTTGTTGAGCGTAAATATCCCAAACTGCTCCTTCAATTGCGGACTTTGCCATATTATTTTTACGAATACCAGAAAAAAGCGGAGTTACTTCATCTGGATGTTGAATTTCCTTGTTTAAAATAAGGGGAATTAAGAAGTCCTCCAACATATGCCAATTTGTTTTTAATGTTTCCTCCGTATACCAAGGTGCCACAAATGCAACTGATTCTCCCCAACCAATCGTACCTTGCTCATCCTTTGCTTCGAGTAATAAAAACTCTTTATCATAAACTGTTCCAAAGCTCGTACTAAATGGCGATTTTAAATGCATCTTTAAATGTCTGATTGTTATTTCGGTAAGTTTCATGTAACAAGCTCCCTATTATATTGATATGCTACCCATTATTACAAATACATATTGTAATTGTTCTATTTAGGAATATTGTATAACAATTTTTTTTAGAATAATAAAGTTAGCCTTACTTAGAAGGCGCGACTTACCACTATATAATGTAAAAATTAAAAAACACCACTTAATTTTTCTGGTGAAATTAAGTGGTGGAAGGACTTTAATATTTATATGATTGACCTTCATCAATAGGTGGAACAGCTGCTTTTGAAACTAGTCTAATTCCCTGATTTCGAAAGGTAATAAAATGTTTTCTAGTTGATCACGATGTGGTTCAAATTGAAGAGGTAATTTTAACTCACTACCCATTGTTTCAAAGGATTCATCATGAGCAAAACCTGGTGGGTCCGTGGCAATTTCAAAAAGAATCTCTCCATGTTCTCTAAAGTAAATTGCATTAAAGTAATTGCGGTCTTTCACGTTTGTCACATGGTAACCATTTTCTGATACATAACTTTGCCACTCAAGTTGGTCTTCATTGTCTTTGGCTCTCCAAGCAATATGATGCACAGTACCTACCCCCATATGCCCTCTTCCAACTGAAGATATTTTCAAATCAATTACATTTCCAATATCACCAGCAGATTTAAACCGTATGAAGTCACCGTCTAGTCCTACCTTCTCAAGACCCATTACATTTTCTAGTAATTTGGCTGTTTCATTTGCATTCGAAGATAATAGTGTAGCCCCACCGAAACCTTTGATAGCCACTTCAGGAGTAACCCCTCCAAAGCTCCAATTATTCAATTTTCCTTCTTCACGTTCAACAAGTTCTAATTGTAGACCATGAGGATCTTCAAATTGTAAGTAATTTTCATCGAAACGTTTAGATTCAGTAAATTGAATCTTATATTGATTTAATCGCTTTTTCCAAAACTCAAAGGATCCTTTTGGTACTGCATAAGTGGTAATTCCAACTTGTCCATCGCCAATTTTACCTTGGTAAGCATCTGCCCAAGGAAAGAAAGTAATAATTGTTCCTGGATTACCACTTTCATCTCCAAAGTAGAAATGGTATGTTCCTGGATCATCAAAGTTCACTGTTTTTTTCACTAAACGCAAGCCTAAAACACCTGCATAAAAATCTACATTTTCTTGCGGATGACCAACAATCGCTGTAATATGGTGGATGCCCATTGTTTGTTTTTTCATTTCTAATTCTCCTTTTCAATTTAATGATAGACAAATTTCCAGCATTCTATTATCTCGATTTCGAGATATATATCTAAAAAAATAAACTATTCATCTCTAATATCTTTAATTCGAGATAAATATACCTCAAAAATAAATCACTGTCAACTTTTACTTGTTCTTTAAGAGTCCTTTGTCTTCAAAACCTTGATAAAGCCCACTTCAACTGGATTCTCAACGGCATTTGGCCTGCATTCCTCAATGAGACCTATCAACTATCTTAATACACTCTATTTAATTATAAATTTCAGAGTGTTACAATTATAGGAAAATTCATTCTACTTTCAGATGATTAAATTAGGGGGTGTATTATGAAGCGACAACATATAGGGGTGCTGTTTGGGGGCGTGTTATTATTAGTTGTTGCAATGGGAATAAGTCGTTTTGCTTTTACACCAATTCTACCTTTTATGAGAAACGATGAAGGCGTTTCTTTTGAAGCAGCTGGTTACCTTGCTTCGAGTAACTATATTGGTTATTTTATTGGTGCATTAGGCGCTGGATTTATTTATCGAAATAAAAAAAATTTTTTATTAGCAAATATTCTTCTTAATATACTGTCTATTCTTATAATGGGGCTAATCCATTCCTTCTGGCTTTGGATTATTTTACGGCTCATTGCTGGAGTTACGGCTGGATATATCTTTGTTTTAACTTCTAGTATTATAATGGATTATTTAGCATCGCATTCATTGTCCAGATGGTCAGGGTTTCTATTTTCCGGCATCGGATTAGGTATTGCAGTTTCGGGTTTGCTTGTCCCTTTAATTGAAAGTTCTTATTCTTGGGAAGGCACGTGGATTAGCCTTGGCCTTCTATCTGCACTTTTCTTTGTAACAACTTTTGTACTTTGGAGGCAAATTACTGTACATGATAGCGTAAAGATAGAGAAGTCGAAGGAAACAAGGATATTCCAAGGGTTAATGCCATGGCTTGTCCTTGCTTACGGACTTGAGGGGTTAGGCTATATTATTACAGGTACATTTTTAGTGGATATTATTTATAATATTGAAAGTTTAAGAGTGTATGCTAGTTATAGTTGGGTTGTTGTTGGTATTGCTGCTGCACCAGCTGCCCCATTATGGATGGCCATGATTTCAAAATTTAGCACTGTCAAATTATTATCAGCTGCTTACATATTACAAGTAATCGGAATTGTTCTACCTGTTTTTTCTCAAACTGCTTGGAGCGTATTACTGTCTGCCTTTTTATTTGGCTTTACTTTCGTGGGTATCGTATCACTATCCACAGCTTATGCCAGAGAGCTTTTCCCAAAGCAAAGTGGAACTGTCGTCTCGATCTTGACAACAGTTTACGCCTTAGGCCAAATTATAGGGCCAATTTTTGCGAGTAGTTTTGAAGCATATTTTCATAGTTATAAGGCTCCATTAACCTTCGCAGGAAGCGCTGTAATCTTTGCACTAGCTCTTCTACTCTTTGGTAGATGGTTCAGTGACAAAAGACAACTTAGTCGTAAAACAGAATTAACCAATTTATAAAAGTTGAAGAAGTGCTTTTAATAATTATGTTATAACTAATAGAAGCTGATTAAAAAGACACATTTGCTCTTTTTGTCAGCTTTCTTAATTAGACAATCCTTTGATCCTTTTTACAGATTGTTCGATTAGTAAATCCCTCTTTATTCTACGAAGTTTTTTCTCATCTTTATTACGGGCTCTCCCCCACTAACACCTTGCATATCATGTTATTCTCCTAACTACTATGAAATTATCCAATAAACACTTAAAAGCTTTCTATCGAAATAGCATTTTTTTATTATCAAGGCAATTTAACCATTCTCCTATTGATCAACTGAATAATATATTACAAAATGGAGGTGTAGAAATGAACTGGAATAATGAATCTTCTTCTCATTGTTGTATGAAAAAGCATCATTCTTCTTGCAAGTGCCATTGTCATCACAAGTGGGTTGATTGTGAGTCTTCATCTCATGAATCCTCATCCCATTGTTGGAAGAAAAAGCACCACTCTTCTTGCAAGTGCCATTGTCATCACAAGTGGGTTGATTGTGAGTCTTCGTCTCAGGAGTCTTCTTCTCATTGTTGGACGGAAAAGCACCACTCTTCATGTAAGGGCAACTGTCATCACATATTGAATAAATATAGGAATTTGTAATAGATTGGAATCTTCCCAGCGCTAAAGAATCTACTACTCCCTTATCGAAAATCACCTTACAAAAGAAGGTTGGATAGGAAATGGTAATTCACTTTAAATGTACTACTAAAGAGGAGGTTAGCGTCTTAGGAAGTTGCTCTCCATTCGAACAATATAAAATCTATTAATTACAACCTTCACAAATTTACTAGTTTTCCGCTCCCTAAAAGAATTAAAACCAGGAAAACTTCCACCTAGTCTACAGCTACTCTAATTATAGAGTAGCTACTTTTGTCTCTATAACTTTGTATATCTGTCATCATTAATTCTCCCCCATATTACATAAAAACTTAAGACCTTCAATTAGAAATTGGCCTAATTCATATATTAAATCTTCTATGGTAACCACATATTTTCCCAAAAAGGGCTTATTGCCATCCTTTGAATCTATCATGTGAATAGTATGTAGACAGAAAGGAGGTGCAATTATGGACTGCAAATGTAACAATTGTACCCACCCCAAAAAAGGGTGTGCTTGCGAGTGCATCCAATACCAAAAGGAGTCACAAAAGTTAATGTCAATGAACGAATATTGCTCTAACAAAAAAAGGGAAAAACATCGATTAATTAAACTATTACTTATTACATTATTAGATGAATTAGAATACGAAGATGAGCATCCTATTTGCCATACTTGCAAACCCAAAGAATTTAATCATAAAAATAAATATGAGTGCGATCAACATAAGCAAGATCATAAACACTATGAAGAATCCTCATCTTCATCAGCTTGGCATAAAAAACACAAGCCTTCTAGTAAGCCTAAAAATGAACACGTTAATGAAAAATCATATTCACCCGAAGTAAATGATCATAATCCGATGAAAATACTCGAACAATTTGATATGAATAGCTTAACTCAATTATCTGAGATAATTAATTTATTGAGTGTTGGTGGGAAATTTAATTCTATAATGGATCACCAAACAGCGCCTCGGGATCAGCATAAGGAATCCTCTAGCTATGATGACCGTAGTAATTCTGAAGAATCTTCTAGCTGTCATGATCGTAGCGAAGAGTCTTCTAGCTGTCATGAAGATTGTTGCCATGAAGAATCCTCCAGCAGCTGTTGTCATCATCATGATGTGGAAAGTTCTTCATTTAAAGAAGAGAAAAAAGAGGTTAAAAAAGTTTATTACGAGAATAAATCACTACAAGGCAAAATCCGAGCTAGAAAACGGAGAAAATTTGATTAGTAATATATGGTGTAGGCCCTTCCTAAAGAAGGGCTTTTCTCTTTTACTGCATGTAAACTTAACATTAATCCGGTAGATTGTACTGAACCTTAAAAAGTAAAATAAATTTAGTCCAATTAATTGACTCCGATTTTATAATTAAGGTTAATTTATAATTAAGAAGTCCATCTGTACGTTATTTTTTAAGGAGCGTATTATGCATTCGAAAAATAAAAAATTCCTATTAGCAATCCTTCTAAGCAATCTTTTCATTTCATTTGTTGGGATTAGTCTCGTTATTCCTGTTTTACCGACCATTATGAACGAAATGTCTATTAGTGGCTCGGTTGTGGGCTATATGGTTGCTGCTTTTGCTATAGCTCAATTGATTCTATCGCCTATTGCAGGCAAGTGGGCGGACCGATTTGGCCGCAAAATTATGATTATTATAGGACTCATCATTTTTAGCTTTTCAGAATTATTATTTGGGTTAGGAAAAACAGTAGAGGTTCTTTTTATTTCTCGTATACTAGGTGGAGTAAGTGGAGCTTTTATTATGCCAGCGGTTACTGCGTATATAGCGGACATTACAACAGAACGGGAACGCCCCAAAGCACTTGGATATATGTCAGCTGCCATTAATACCGGATTTATTATTGGTCCGGGAATAGGCGGACTTTTAGTAGGGTTTGGAACTCGTGCCCCTTTTTTTGCTGCATCTATCCTTGCAGCAGTGGCAGTTGTAATTTCACTAATCTTTTTAAAAGAGCCAGAACGAACTATAGGAGGAAATGTAAACGAAACTTCCTCTAATATGAAACGTGGATTCGGCAAATTATTTTTGCCATTATACTTCATCCCATTGTTATTAATTTTCTTAAGTACCTTTGGATTAGCATCATTTGAGTCTTTATTTAGCTTATTTGTGGACCAAAAATTTAGCTTTACTCCTACAGATATAGCCATTATTGTAACAGGTGGTGGGCTTGTTGGTGCTGTTGCACAAGTGTTACTTTTTGACCCGATTACAAGACGAATTGGCGAAATTGCTCTCGTTCGTTATTGCTTCATTTTGTCAGCATTACTCGTCTTCTTAATGACCATTGTGAATACATATTTAACGGTCTTAATTACGTCTTGTATTGTGTTTGTAGGTTTTGATTTGATTCGTCCTGCTATTACTTCCTATCTTTCAAAAATCGCTGGTGACGAACAAGGTTTTGTTGGTGGAATGAATTCTATGTTTACAAGCTTAGGCAATATTATTGGACCGATCATTGGCGGAATCTTATTTGATTTCAACTTAAACTATCCCTATTATTTTGCAACGTTTGTTTTAGGTATGGCTATTATAATTGCGTACGTTTGGAAGACTCCAAATGCTATCGGTACATTAAGTAGAAAAAGCGATCCCATGTAATGTAGGATCGCTAAAATTTTACTTTCCTTTATTTTGTTTAAAACGCGTTTTGAGGGATTCCCCATAACAGCTGGCATGAACATCGGTAACACGATAAAGCTTAACAATACAAGTCCCACAAGGACAAAAATCGCTACTTGCATTAATGTCACAATGCCTGATGGGATTAATGCTGCAAATGTACCACCTAAGATTAATGCGACTGATAAAACGACTCCACCAATATGTTTTGCTGCTTCAATAATTGAACTACTTCTTTGGACCTCTAATTCACGATAACGCATCATAAGGAAGATACGATAATCCGCACCTGCAACAATCATGTCCCTCATCCCACTTCCTTAAGACAAGTGTCCTCCTGTCCAAGACCACCTAGGATAGACATACTTCTTGCTATTAATAGAAATCATGGCACCGACATAGTTAAAATTTCAAAATTAAAAATAGCGTGGCCTCCTAATTTAAGGAGTGACCACGCTGTTCAGTAACGATACCATCCGTATTCTGTTTTTTCCTAACTATAAACATATAAAGAACAAGCGCAAGAAGAATGACCGGTACCATTAATAAAAACATCATTCGATATCCTACGAGGGAGACTAAATTACCTAAAACAAAAGGTCCAATACCCAATCCAATATCAAATAAAATATAGTAAGTAGCTGTCGCTAAGCCCAATCTATGTTTTTCGGTTACCTTTAACGCGAGAGCTTGTGCAACTGAGTTGAAATTCCCATATCCAAATCCTATTAAAATAGCAGAAGTTAATAATAAAACCCCTGAAGATGCTTGACTGAAAAGAACCATTCCTAGTGCAAAAATAATTAAACATGGCACGATCACAATAGTTGCACCTCGGCGATCCATTAATGGACCAGTAAACGGTCTAGATAATAACACAACAATTGAATAGATAAAAAAGAATAAGCTTCCTGCTTTGACTAAATTAATCTCCTCTATATAAAATGCTAAAAATGACATAACACCTGAATAAGAAAATCCAATAATTAACGCAACCAACGATACTGGAACAGCCTTTGGTTCAATATAATTTCTCCAATTAAACCTTTTAGACGGTTCCTCAACTAACTTCTTTGCCGCCGGTTCATAATCATCTAAATTAATGAAGAAATACATCAATAAGCAACAAATACTCAGAATCGCATTCAACGTAAAAATAGCTTGAAAACTATATACTGTTGGAATGAGCAACAACCCTATAAAAGGTCCAATAGAAGATGCTAATACACCACTCATACTGTAGTAGCCGATTCCTTCCCCTTTTCGACTATTAGGAATCATCTGTGCAATAATTGTTCCTGTTGCGGTAGTCACGACTCCTAAAGAAAGCCCATGTAACAGTCGAATAATTATTAACAGTGACATATTCATTGCAATAAAATAACACAATGTCAACGCGATAAAGAAGAATAATCCATAAAATAACGTCTTCTTACTGCCAAATGAAGTGATCACTCTCCCTGCAAAAAGCCTACCAAATAAAGCACCTATAACAAAAATACTTGAAACGAATCCTGCAGCACTAGTTGATGCATCATATTTCTCCACTGCAAAACTAGCAATTGTAATAATTAATAGGAAGAAAATAAGTGTAATAAAAAAATTAACAACCGACATCATAATAAAATTCTTAGTCCACAGCTGTTCTTTGCCCTCATGCCTCATCTTCTTATCCCCTAAAATTTGTATTTAAGCCTAAAATACATTTTACCTTAACTTTTAACAAAAGGCTTCAGTATCATTTATCTAATTTTTGCTCTTTTTCGACAAAATCGAATAAAAAAACAATTCCTAAGTGACTAAAAACTAAATCGTAGGATGTTAAGGAAAGTAGTGCGGCAATACAAGCGGAGTTTTTTAAACAATAAAAAAAAGAACGACTCAAAAGTCATGCTTTTTCCTGTTTTGTATGATCTACATCTTCATACTTGATTATGTTCGCTTTAAATTTATGACCCGTACGGGATTCGAACCCGTGTTACCGCCGTGAAAGGGCGGTGTCTTAACCACTTGACCAACGGGCCATGGCTCCGAAGGTAGGACTCGAACCTACGACCAACCGGTTAACAGCCGGTTGCTCTACCACTGAGCTACTTCGGAAAACTATGGTGGGCCTAAATGGACTCGAACCATCGACCTCACGCTTATCAGGCGTGCGCTCTAACCAGCTGAGCTATAGGCCCATAATTTTGGAGCGGGTGATGAGAATCGAACTCACGACATCAGCTTGGAAGGCTGAGGTTTTACCATTAAACTACACCCGCATATAATGGCGGTCCCGACCGGGATCGAACCGGCGATCTCCTGCGTGACAGGCAGGCATGTTAACCGCTACACCACGGGACCTCTTATGTATAATTTTAAATAAAATGGCGGAGGCAGTAGGATTCGAACCCACGCGCGGTTTAACCCGCCTGTCGGTTTTCAAGACCGATCCCTTCAGCCAGACTTGGGTATGCCTCCGTATTTATGGTGGAGCCTAGCGGGATCGAACCGCTGACCTCCTGCGTGCAAGGCAGGCGCTCTCCCAGCTGAGCTAAGGCCCCATAAAATATTCTTTAGTAAAGCAATAAATAATATTGGTTGGTAAGACACATCAGGATTCAAACCTGTTGAATTGGCGCGCCCGGCAGGAGTCGAACCCACAACCTTCTGATCCGTAGTCAGACGCTCTATCCAATTGAGCTACGGGCGCTATATCTTGATAAAAATTACTGGTGCCGAGGACCGGAATCGAACCGGTACGGTAGTCACCTACCGCAGGATTTTAAGTCCTGTGCGTCTGCCAGTTCCGCCACCCCGGCACATTTGGAGCGGAAGACGAGGTTCGAACTCGCGACCCCCACCTTGGCAAGGTGGTGTTCTACCACTGAACTACTTCCGCATGTGCATTTCTATAAATAATGCGGGTGAAGGGAGTCGAACCCCCACGCCTTGCGGCGCTAGATCCTAAGTCTAGTGCGTCTGCCAATTCCGCCACACCCGCATATTATTAAAAAAACTGGTGAGCCATGAAGGACTTGAACCTTCGACCCTCTGATTAAAAGTCAGATGCTCTACCACTGAGCTAATGGCTCGAAAATGGTGGAGGGGGACGGATTCGAACCGCCGAACCCGAAGGAGCGGATTTACAGTCCGCCGCGTTTAGCCACTTCGCTACCCCTCCGATATAATGGTGGAGGATGACGGGCTCGAACCGCCGACCCCCTGCTTGTAAGGCAGGTGCTCTCCCAGCTGAGCTAATCCTCCAGGGAATAATAAGTGTAGCGACGTCCTACTCTCACAGGGGGAAGCCCCCAACTACCATCGGCGCTAAAGAGCTTAACTTCCGTGTTCGGTATGGGAACGGGTGTGACCTCTTTGCCATTATCACTACACTTACTTGCACATGGATGTGCTGGCTTCGACGTTGCAACATGGACGTTGCGTTCTTAGTCGAAGTACATTAATTGAGAGCTTGCTCTCTCAAAACTGGATAAAGACATTGATTGCGTTCAAAATTTTGGTTAAGTCCTCGATCGATTAGTATTCGTCAGCTCCATGTGTCGCCACACTTCCACCTCGAACCTATCTACCTCATCGTCTTTGAGGGATCTTACTTACTAATGTAATGGGAAATCTCATCTTGAGGGGGGCTTCATGCTTAGATGCTTTCAGCACTTATCCCGTCCACACATAGCTACCCAGCGATGCCTTTGGCAAGACAACTGGTACACCAGCGGTGTGTCCATCCCGGTCCTCTCGTACTAAGGACAGCTCCTCTCAAATTTCCTACGCCCACGACGGATAGGGACCGAACTGTCTCACGACGTTCTGAACCCAGCTCGCGTACCGCTTTAATGGGCGAACAGCCCAACCCTTGGGACCGACTACAGCCCCAGGATGCGATGAGCCGACATCGAGGTGCCAAACCTCCCCGTCGATGTGGACTCTTGGGGGAGATAAGCCTGTTATCCCCGGGGTAGCTTTTATCCGTTGAGCGATGGCCCTTCCATGCGGAACCACCGGATCACTAAGCCCGTCTTTCGACCCTGCTCGACTTGTAGGTCTCGCAGTCAAGCTCCCTTGTGCCTTTACACTCTACGAATGATTTCCAACCATTCTGAGGGAACCTTTGGGCGCCTCCGTTACCTTTTAGGAGGCGACCGCCCCAGTCAAACTGTCCACCTGACACTGTCTCCTACCCCGATAAGGGGTACGGGTTAGAACCTCAATACAACCAGGGTAGTATCCCACCGACGCCTCCACGCAAGCTGGCGCTCACGTTTCTCAGGCTCCTACCTATCCTGTACAAGTTGTACCGAGATTCAATATCAAGCTACAGTAAAGCTCCACGGGGTCTTTCCGTCCTGTCGCGGGTAACCTGCATCTTCACAGGTACTATAATTTCACCGAGTCTCTCGTTGAGACAGTGCCCAGATCGTTACGCCTTTCGTGCGGGTCGGAACTTACCCGACAAGGAATTTCGCTACCTTAGGACCGTTATAGTTACGGCCGCCGTTTACTGGGGCTTCAATTCGCAGCTTCGCTTGCGCTAACCACTCCTCTTAACCTTCCAGCACCGGGCAGGCGTCAGCCCCTATACGTCACCTTACGGTTTTGCAGAGACCTGTGTTTTTGCTAAACAGTCGCCTGGGCCTATTCACTGCGGCTCTCGAAGGCTTTCACCCTCAAGAGCACCCCTTCTCCCGAAGTTACGGGGTCATTTTGCCGAGTTCCTTAACGAGAGTTCTCTCGCACACCTTAGGATTCTCTCCTCGACTACCTGTGTCGGTTTGCGGTACGGGCACCTCCCGCCTCGCTAGAGGCTTTTCTTGGCAGTGTGAAATCAGGAACTTCGCTCATACGAGCTCGCCATCACAGCTCAACGTTACAGGAAGCGGATTTGCCTACTTCCACGCCTTACTGCTTGGACGCGCACAACCAACGGCGCGCTTACCCTATCCTACTGCGTCCCCCCATTACTCAAACGGCGGGGAGGTGGTACAGGAATATCAACCTGTTGTCCATCGTCTACGCCTATCGGCCTCGACTTAGGTCCCGACTAACCCTGAGCGGACGAGCCTTCCTCAGGAAACCTTAGTCATACGGTGGATGGGATTCTCACCCATCTTTCGCTACTCATACCGGCATTCTCACTTCTAAGCGCTCCACCAGTCCTTCCGGTCTGACTTCAACGCACTTAGAACGCTCTCCTACCACTGACATCGTAGATGTCAATCCACAGCTTCGGTGAATCGTTTAGCCCCGATACATTTTCGGCGCAGCGTCACTCGACCAGTGAGCTATTACGCACTCTTTAAATGATGGCTGCTTCTAAGCCAACATCCTGGTTGTCTAAGCAACGCCACATCCTTTTCCACTTAACGATTACTTTGGGACCTTAGCTGGTGGTCTGGGCTGTTTCCCTTTTGACTACGGATCTTATCACTCGCAGTCTGACTCCCGTGTATAAATATCTGGCATTCGGAGTTTGTCTGAATTCGGTAACCCGAGATGGGCCCCTAGTCCAAACAGTGCTCTACCTCCAGTATTCTCTGGTCACGAGGCTAGCCCTAAAGCTATTTCGGAGAGAACCAGCTATCTCCAAGTTCGATTGGAATTTCTCCGCTACCCACACCTCATCCCCGCACTTTTCAACGTGCGTGGGTTCGGGCCTCCAGTAAGTGTTACCTCACCTTCACCCTGGACATGGGTAGATCACCTGGTTTCGGGTCTACGACCACGTACTCATTCGCCCTATTCAGACTCGCTTTCGCTGCGGCTCCGTCTTCACAACTTAACCTTGCACGTAATCGTAACTCGCCGGTTCATTCTACAAAAGGCACGCTATCACCCATTAACGGGCTCTAACTACTTGTAGGCACATGGTTTCAGGTTCTATTTCACTCCCCTCCCGGGGTGCTTTTCACCTTTCCCTCACGGTACTGGTTCACTATCGGTCACTAGGGAGTATTTAGCCTTGGGAGATGGTCCTCCCGGATTCCGACGGAATTTCACGTGTTCCGCCGTACTCAGGATACACTCAAGAGGGAATGAACTTTTGACTACAGGGCTTTTACCTGCTATGGCGGGACTTTCCAGACCGCTTCGTCTAATTCATTCTTTTGTAACTCCGTATAGAGTGTCCTACAACCCCAAGAGGCAAGCCTCTTGGTTTGGGCTCTTCCCGTTTCGCTCGCCGCTACTTAGGGAATCGAATAATTTCTTTCTCTTCCTCCAGGTACTTAGATGTTTCAGTTCCCTGGGTATGCCATCAAGACGCTATGTATTCACGTCAAGATACTGCTCCATTACGAACAGTGGGTTCCCCCATTCGGAAATCTCCGGATCAAAGCTCACTTACAGCTCCCCGAAGCATATCGGTGTTAGTGCCGTCCTTCATCGGCTCCTAGTGCCAAGGCATTCACCATGCGCCCTTAATAACTTAACCTAAAAAAGTTAGTTACTGCTTTTCTAAAAGAAAAGACTTAAGAACTACATAATCAATTTCGTCTCGACGAAATTACCGTCCAGATTTTGATTTGGACACAGTCCAAATAACTTCATTGCAAAATCTGTGACATCCGTCGGAGACTTATAATCGTTCAGCTATGCTGAATGATTATAAATTTCTTGAACTATTGCTTTCAATGTCGTTTTATCCAGTTTTCAAAGAACAAGTTTTGAAATGTTTCTAATGAACACTTCAAAACTGAACACAAAACGTTAATGTTTATAAGCCCGAAGGCTAATATTTCCGTTAAAATCCTTAGAAAGGAGGTGATCCAGCCGCACCTTCCGATACGGCTACCTTGTTACGACTTCACCCCAATCATCTGTCCCACCTTCGGCGGCTGGCCCCAAAAGGTTACCTCACCGACTTCGGGTGTTACAAACTCTCGTGGTGTGACGGGCGGTGTGTACAAGGCCCGGGAACGTATTCACCGCGGCATGCTGATCCGCGATTACTAGCGATTCCGGCTTCATGTAGGCGAGTTGCAGCCTACAATCCGAACTGAGAACGGTTTTATCGGATTAGCTCCCCCTCGCGGGTTGGCAACCGTTTGTACCGTCCATTGTAGCACGTGTGTAGCCCAGGTCATAAGGGGCATGATGATTTGACGTCATCCCCACCTTCCTCCGGTTTGTCACCGGCAGTCACCTTAGAGTGCCCAACTAAATGATGGCAACTAAGATCAAGGGTTGCGCTCGTTGCGGGACTTAACCCAACATCTCACGACACGAGCTGACGACAACCATGCACCACCTGTCACCACTGTCCCCGAAGGGAAAACTATGTCTCCATAGCGGTCAGTGGGATGTCAAGACCTGGTAAGGTTCTTCGCGTTGCTTCGAATTAAACCACATGCTCCACCGCTTGTGCGGGCCCCCGTCAATTCCTTTGAGTTTCAGTCTTGCGACCGTACTCCCCAGGCGGAGTGCTTAATGCGTTAGCTGCAGCACTAAGGGGCGGAAACCCCCTAACACTTAGCACTCATCGTTTACGGCGTGGACTACCAGGGTATCTAATCCTGTTTGCTCCCCACGCTTTCGCGCCTCAGCGTCAGTTACAGACCAGAAAGTCGCCTTCGCCACTGGTGTTCCTCCAAATCTCTACGCATTTCACCGCTACACTTGGAATTCCACTTTCCTCTTCTGCACTCAAGTCTCCCAGTTTCCAATGACCCTCCCCGGTTAAGCCGGGGGCTTTCACATCAGACTTAAGAAACCGCCTGCGCGCGCTTTACGCCCAATAATTCCGGACAACGCTTGCCACCTACGTATTACCGCGGCTGCTGGCACGTAGTTAGCCGTGGCTTTCTAATAAGGTACCGTCAAGGTGCAGCCAGTTACTACTGCACTTGTTCTTCCCTTACAACAGAGTTTTACGATCCGAAAACCTTCTTCACTCACGCGGCGTTGCTCCATCAGGCTTTCGCCCATTGTGGAAGATTCCCTACTGCTGCCTCCCGTAGGAGTCTGGGCCGTGTCTCAGTCCCAGTGTGGCCGATCACCCTCTCAGGTCGGCTACGCATCGTCGCCTAGGTGAGCCGTTACCTCACCTACTAGCTAATGCGCCGCGGGCCCATCCTATAGCGATAGCCGAAACCATCTTTCAACATCTCATCAGGAGATAAAATGTATTATTCGGTATTAGCCCCGGTTTCCCGGAGTTATCCCAAACTATAGGGCAGGTTGCCCACGTGTTACTCACCCGTCCGCCGCTAACTTTTGGGAGCAAGCTCCCGCAAGTTCGCTCGACTTGCATGTATTAGGCACGCCGCCAGCGTTCGTCCTGAGCCAGGATCAAACTCTCCATAAAAGAAAATTTGATAAAGCTCAAATTTTAGCTGGCATCAATTTTGATGTCCAAAATTTTTGTTTCTTAATTAAAAGAAACGATTATTTCATTAACGTTTTGTTGTTCAGTTTTCAAGGTTCATTTTCACTATCGTTTTACAGACAGGAATTAAATTATACAAAATAGTAAAACGTTTGTCAATAACTATTTTACAATAACCAACACTATATCTATGCGACAGGAATTTCATTATATCGCTATAACTTTAATGTTGTCAAATATATTTTTAAAATTCATCAAAATATATAAGTTATTCGCGACAGCTAGATAATAATATCACTTATTACAGTACAACGTCAACAATAAATATAAATTATTCTTTATTTTATTTATTACCTCCTGTCTACTATTTATAAGTGATTAAACCCCTCTATACAAAAAGGCCTTCATTCTTTTTCATATACTTAAAGATTTCCTAGAACAATAAGACAGGACTCTCCGCTTTTTTTCTGCTGACTAAAATTACACATAACAGTAATGCAATAATAATGATTGGAACCAAATCAAGAACCCGCGCCAGCACACTGTCCCAACCCCCTTTTAAGAATATGAACGAGATTTCCATTGTTCACGTCCTTTTAAAAGTAAAAAAATGCACAGGCACTATAACCTGCGCACTTAATGCTTATCTACCTACTATTTCTCACTCTTTTAGTGGATTGTAAAAAACCAAGCTCTTCTCTATATTTAGCTACGGTTCTTCTTGCAATTTGTATCCCTTCTAATAATAGTAGGTTTGCAATTTTTTGATCGGAATACGGCTTTTTCACATTTTCATTTTCAATAATTGCCTTAATTTTTTCTTTAATAGTTATGATTGATTCAACCGTTCCAGATTCTGTTTTTACCCCACGCATAAATAACGCTTTTAACGGAAATACACCTTGAGGGGTCTGTATATATTTATCACTAATTGCTCTACTAATAGTGGATTCATGTAATCCAACAATTTTTGCCACATCTTTTAACCGTAGTGGTTGCAACGCTTTTTTTCCTGATTGCAAAAATGGTTTCTGCTTATCCAAAATAACCTTCGTTACTTTATAGAGGGTTTCATGACGTTGTTCAATCCCTTTCATCAACAATAATGCGTCAGAGAGTTTACTCTTTAAATAGTCATTAGTTTCTTGATTAGCGTTAGCCCGTAACAATTCTTCATATTCCTTATTAATAGAGATCTTTGGTAAATACCGATCATTTATTTGAATAATATACTCCCCATTAAATTCTTCAACAATTAAATCTGGAACAATATACTCTGTCTTTTCAGTCTCTGTTTCAATAAGTGGATGCGGGTTAAGCGTTTGAATATAGCTAAGTACACTTAACACTTCCTCCTCTGAGGTGTTAAATAGTTGTGCTAGATAATCAAACCGTTGTTCTGCCAAATCTTCTAAATGATTTTGAACTAAAGAGATTGATAGTTTTGGGGCATCTTCTTTTCTTTTTAGTTGTAACACTAGACACTCTAGAAGACTGCGAGCACCAATCCCAGCAGGATCAAAGCTTTGAAAAATTTCTAGTAAATTTTCACATTGCGAAATGGGCAAATCAAAATAGTCCGCAACTTCCTCCACGTCACAATCTAAATATCCGTCACCATTTAGACTACGAATATAGTAAAGAATCACTTCTTTTTCTACTCGTTCTAAATGTTTTTGCATTGCCAGTTGCTCCATTAAGGAAAGCTCTATGGATTCTTCCTTACTCGCAACCTGCGTAAGCGGATCAAAGGATTCGTCCTCTGTGTTAGTGTACGAGTATATTTCCCCTTGATGTAAGCGTGCCATTTCAATCAAGATGTCTCTGTCATGCTGTTCATTAATTTCGATGAGAGGGTTTGCATTTGCTTCATCTCGAATATAGTTTTCTAGTTCATGCATTGAGAATTTTAGAATACCCAACGCCTGTTTGAGCTGAGGTGCTAATGCCAGCTTTGTCTCCATTTTTTGTTGCAAATGCATCGATAAATCCACAAAATACACCTCCTACCATTTTGAAAAATGTATTGTTGCAAGTGTAAATTAGCAACGTCAAAATTCGCGCTTCGGTTGCTAAATTTCGATTCTAACAATCTATCTAACATAAATATCAAGACGTTTCATCCGATACTGCAAGCTTTGACGACTAATTCCTAGGGCAGCAGCTGTATTGGTAATATGATTTTTATGCATTTGTAAGTAATGTTCAATTAATTTCTTCTCAAAATGCGCTAACTGGTCCGATAAATTTGTCTGATTGTCTATTGTTGAAACAACTGCAAAATCTGGCGTCACAACAGGTAATTTGACATCAAATTTTTTTCGATACTGATAGGGTAAGTGGTAAAACTCAATAATTTGTTCATAATTGATTAAGTTCATCGATGCTTCAATAACATGTTCTAGCTCACGTATATTTCCCGGCCAGCTCTGTGTTTCGAAAAATTCCTTCACTTCATCAGAAACGCCTTTTACATTTAATTTAAATAAATGGTTATACTTTTGAATAAATTCATCTACCAATAACGGAATATCCCCCACCCGTTCCCGTAATGGTGGAATAAACAAAGTAACAACTGCTAAACGGTAATATAAGTCCTTTCGCAAACGATTGTTTGCTACAGCATCAATCGGGTCTTCGTTCACTGTAGCAATAACACGAACATCAATCGCTATTTCTTGCGTCCCACCAATTCTTCGTACTTTACGTTCTTGAAGAACCCGTAATAATTTTGCTTGAAGTGCAATATTTAAAGAGTTTAATTCATCTAATAATAACGTTCCACCTTGTGCCTGTTCAAATAATCCCGGGCTATCGATTGCACCAGTAAACGCACCTTTTGTTGTTCCAAACAATATCCCTTCAATCAATGAATCTGGTAATGCCGCGCAGTTTTGAGTAATGAACGGAGCATTTGCTCGCTCACTTTCAGCATGAATACTTTGAGCAAATAGCTCTTTCCCTGTTCCGGTTTCACCAATAATTAACACACTGGAATTCGTTCGAGTTGCCCTTTTTGCCAAGCTTATGACCTCTCGAATTTCATTACTATCACCAATAATTTGTTCAAATGTGAAATCTGTTTTAGTTTGACTTCTTTTTTGACGCATTAGGCGTTCCATTTTCGTGACGTCCGTTGACAGCTCAACAGCAGCATAAATTTTATTATCTACTACTAGTGGGAAGGTATGATTAACCGTTGTAATTTCTACACCTTTATTATTAAAGTATGTTTGTTTTACATTAACAATTTCTTCACCATGTTCTAGTGACTTTAACAAAGTACTACTTTGATTTTCTTGAAACTTAAATACTTCCCGAACATCTTTATGTAGGACATCTTCTTTATCCATAGCTTCCATGTCCCGCATTTTATTATTATAAATGATGGTTTTTCCTTCGCGATCAACAGCGTGAATACCAACGCCAACACGTTCTACGATTTCTTCATATAATTTCTTCATAACAGATTGTTGTTTGTGACTCAAATATCATCACCTCTATCGCTATCATACCGCAAAATTTTTTTGCTAAACAGTGGGAATTTAAAAAATTTTGCGCAAACTTATTTTGCGTTATATGTACAATCATTCATTTAACCACGTTTAAAAGTTGGCATATAAATTGCTTATATAATAGTGAGTAAGAAAGTTGCTCTTCATTAGATGAGGTGAAACTATATTGTGAGAAGACTTGCGTCATACACTGTAAAAGTAAGTCGCTTATGAATGGAATACTAAGGAGGAATTTACTATGACTAAGACTAATACAAAAACAGCTAAGGTAATTGAAAAAACAGAAACTTTTGGTGCGCATAACTATCATCCACTACCAATCGTAGTTGAACGTGGTGAAGGTGTTTGGGTTTATGATCCAGAAGGTAACAAATATATGGATATGCTTTCTGCGTATTCTGCACTTAATCAAGGTCACCGTCATCCAAAAATTATTCAAGCTTTAAAAGATCAAGCAGATAAAGTTACTTTAACATCTCGAGCATTCCACAATGACCAACTTGGTCCATGGTATGAAAAATTAACACAAATGACAGGAAAAAACATGGTATTACCTATGAATACTGGTGCCGAAGCTGTTGAATCTGCAATCAAAGTGGCACGTCGTTGGGCATACGAAGTAAAAGGCGTTGAGGATAATAAAGCTGAAATCATTGGCTGTAATGGGAATTTCCATGGACGTACAATGGGCGCTGTTTCTTTATCTTCTGAAAAAGAGTATCAACGAGGGTTTGGACCAATTTTACCTGGTTTCAAATTAATTCCTTACGGTGATGCGCAAGCTTTAAGAGAAGCCATTACGCCTAATACTGCTGCATTCATCGTAGAACCAATTCAAGGTGAAGCTGGAATTGTTATTCCGGATGAAGGATTCTTAAAAGCAGCTGAACAAATTTGTAAAGAAAACAATGTTCTATTCATTACTGATGAAATTCAAACTGGTTTAGCACGTACTGGAAAAATGTTTGCTCATCAATGGGAGAATGTAACACCTGATGTGATCATCCTTGGTAAAGCACTTGGTGGTGGCGTATTCCCAATTTCTGCAGTAGTAGCTAACAATGATATCCTTGGTGTCTTAAACCCAGGTTCTCACGGTTCTACTTTCGGTGGTAACCCACTTGCTTGTGCTGTTTCATTAGCTTCACTTGAAGTGTTAGAAGATGAAAACCTAACTGAACGTTCTCTTGAATTAGGTGAATACTTCCAAGAGCAATTGCGTTCAATTAACCACCCATCTATTAAAGAAGTTCGTGGTAGAGGTCTATTCATCGGTGTTGAATTAAATGAACCAGCTCGTAAGTATTGTGAACAATTAATGGGATTAGGACTATTATGTAAAGAAACACATGACTTTGTTATTCGTTTTGCTCCTCCATTAATTATCTCTAAGGAAGAGCTTGATTGGGCATTAGAAAAAATCAAATCTGTTTTTGAAGCTTAATTAATCTTAAGACACGTTGAATTTAAAGCTTATTTAAACCTATTTATATAATTTTGAGGTTATTCAGTTTGCCATTACTCCCTCTTGGCAAATTGAATAGCCTTTTTTTTACCTTTTTTAGCATGGGCAGAGTGAGTGCTAGGGGTTATAGCAAGTTTACTTGCTTTATGAGCACTGTTATCTGGTATTTGGAATCCCCCCTCTCCATTATGAGCATTTACTAAGGTAGTATCCTTATCCTCCTACTAGAAGAATCACTTCTCTCCGTGGATTTTTCTGTTCTGAAAAAGTTATAGTTAACATACAATACTTGTCAAAGGAGTTAGACAATGATTCAAACTATTTTTGTAACAGGATATAAACCACATGAATTAGGTATTTTCAATAATAGTCACCCCGGAATCCCTATCATTAAAAAGGCATTAGAAAACGAATTCCGCGCACTTTTAGATGATGGACTTGAGTGGATTGTTATAAGCGGACAATTAGGGGTTGAAACATGGGCAGCTGAAGTGGTTATAGAGCTGAAGCGTGAATATCCTAATCTAAAGTATTCAATTATTACACCTTTCCTTGATCAAGAAAAGAATTGGAATGAACAAAAGCAACAGACCTATTATCTTATTAAATCTCAAGCAGACTTTGTGACAAGTGTTACTAAGCGCCCTTACGAAGCACCTTGGCAGTTTATCGAAAAAGATAAATTTATTATCCAAAATACCGACGCTATCTTACTCGTATATGATGAAGAAAACGAGGGCTCCCCTAAATACGTACTACGCACAGCCGAAAAATACGCTGATCAACATAATTATGAAATTATGAAAATTAACGCATATGATTTACAAGTTGTCGCAGAAGAGCTACAAAGAGATACCTGGGAATAATAATTAAATACTTTTTGCAGTTACTGTACCTGTCGCAACTTCTTCGATCCAAAATAGCCAAGCAAAAAAATTTTTTAAAAATATTTACAAAATATTTACTAAATTTTCTGACTTTTAACAATTCTTTTGTTATAATATATCAAATGGTCATTGTACCTAACACTAACATAAGGAGATGATGTTTATGAGCAACTTGAAAATGGTAGTGGAGTCAACACCAATTAATGTTTCACACGATACGTACAGAAGAGAATGTCGCTATACAAAAGGTCTTCATATTCCTCTACAGGACTTCCAAAGCATTCTAGAAAATATGTGTCCGGAAATAAAATTGTACTTTGATTTTCATAACCCCGGAAAACAAATTAAACAAGGAACATACCTAAATGGTCACTCAGGTTTAGCCAAATCAATTAAAAACTACTATGAACAACTTAAAAACGACTTAGACCGTTTTTATAACGGACAAGATTTTTACGTAAAAATCATTTAATAACTAGAGGTGAAACCTAAGGTGAATACCGTAAAAAAACACCGCTTGTTGGTAAGCAAAGTCTATTTTGCTTAACGCACAAGCGGTGTTTAATAATTTTCTTATTTTTTTCGAATAGTAATTGTCCATGCCGCTTCGTCTGTTTGTTCGAACTCTGTTACGGTATGACCAGCTTCTGCAGCCCAACGCGGAATTGATTCTGTCCCTTGTGTACAATCAAATTCAACAACTAATTCGTCGCCTGAATTTAATTCTTCTATTGCCTGTTGTGCTTCAATTAACGGAAATGGACATACCATTCCTAATACTTCTAATTTCTTTTGCATTTTAAATTCCTCCCAGATCTATTAAGCAGTTGTTACTTCTTGTTTTAGTTTTGCAGCTTTTGCTTTTTGTCGTGGTCGAACAAAAACAAAATAAGATGCTGTCCATGTACCTAAGATCATAAACACTAGCCCTATCCAACCTTGCCAAGTCATCATTGCAGTCATTACCAAACCATTTCCGATTGAACAGCCTCCTGCAAGTGTCGCACCAAATCCCATCAAATTACCACCAATAAAACTATTAATTCCAGTTTTCACATCCGGCATTCTGAAACGAAACTCTTTGCTTGCTTTTGCTGCGATCAATGAGCCACTAAAAATACCAACTACTAAAAATACACCCCAGTTTAAGAAGCTTTGATCGCCTGTTGTTAAATACTGAAGAATATTAGCTGATGGCGTTGTAATTCCTAATCCAAAAACTCGACCAGTTGCAGCACTTAATGGCCATGCAATTAACGCAATCATTCCAATCAAAGTTGCCGTTACAAATGGATGCCAACGCTTTTCGAATAATATATGTGCTAAACCTGTATGCTTAGCTTTTAATTTAGGAATAGCTACTTTCGGTTTTGTTAATTGTTTATAAATGATAAATAGTACAACAGCAACAAAAGGAATTATAATAAACCAGTGATTAATTCCAAATGTTTCTGCTATTGAATTTGTTGGTAGTACAGAACTTGTTTGCATTTGTTGGTTTAATGGTCCAAATACACCTGTACGCATCATTGTGCTCATTAACATATACCCAGCTAATGCAATCCAACTACCAATTAAGCCCTCTCCTGCACGATACCAAGTACCTGTTGCACAACCCCCTGCTAAAATGATTCCAATTCCAAAAATAAAAGAACCAACAATCACTGACAGAATAGGTAATGCACCAGCAGAATACTCAAATACACCTAAATCTATAAGTAAAAACACACCGACACTTTGAACTGCAATCGCTATTAGTAACGCATAAAACATACGGTTATCCTTCGCCAAATACATATCGCGGAAGCCACCAGTTAAACAGAAACGACCTCTTTGCATGACAAAGCCTAATAACGCTCCACAAAGTAATCCAGTCATAATCATATATATCAAAATTTTCACTTCCTTTTTAAATTCTTATAAAAAACGGTAAGAATATAATACCTTGTATTCCACTAGGAATGCAATGGTTATTTTTTCATATTTCATTAAAGCGTTGGTTCATTGTAATAATCCATTTTCTTTATACTTTAAAAGCTAAAATTTATTAATTTTAATAATGACTAAAATCAGCTTTTACGAATAAACAAAGGCAATGTCATACTATAATTTTTACTGGTGGGTATAATTAGCCTATACAGACACAAAGGAGTTGTAGAGATGGACTACCGTATTGAAAAAGATACTCTGGGAGAGGTTCGTGTTCCTACCGATAAAATCTGGGGTGCGCAAACGCAACGAAGTAAAGAAAATTTCCAAATTGGACATGAAACAATGCCGATGGAAGTAATTCGTGGATTAACAATCCTAAAAAAAGCAGCAGCAATTACGAATAAAAAACTCAATAAATTATCATCCGAAAAAGCAGATGTGATTGTGGCCGCAGCAGATGAAATTCTTGCTGGTAAATGGGATGAACACTTCCCTCTAGTCGTGTGGCAAACAGGAAGTGGTACGCAAACAAATATGAACGTAAACGAAGTAATTGCTCATCGTGCTAACCAACTTTTAGAACAACAAAATTCATCTGAACGAGTTCATCCAAACGATGATGTAAACAAGTCCCAAAGCTCAAATGACACATTCCCTACAGCCTTACATATCGCTGCAGTCGAAATGGTCGAGAATTATTTAATACCGAGACTTCACCAATTAAAAGCAACTTTAGAAGATAAGTCGAATCAGTTTAAAGATATTATTAAAATTGGCCGTACACATTTACAAGACGCCACTCCCCTTACACTTGGTCAAGAAATTAGCGGGTGGCATTACATGCTTGTAAAATCCGAAAAAATGATTGCAGTCACAACTCAATTTCTAAAAGATCTAGCAATAGGAGGAACTGCAGTAGGTACCGGCATAAATGCTCACCCTAAATTTGGTGACATGGTTGCTGAGGAAATTAGTACAATTACAGGAAAGTCATTTGCTTCATCTGAAAATAAATTTCACGCTTTAACTAGTCATGATGAAATAGTTACAGCTCACGGTGCTCTAAAAGCACTAGCAGCAGACTTAATGAAAATCGCTAATGACGTACGCTGGTTAGCAAGTGGTCCTCGAAGTGGAATTGGTGAAATTACGATTCCAGAAAATGAACCGGGAAGTTCCATCATGCCAGGAAAAGTGAACCCAACCCAAAGTGAAGCCATGACAATGGTAGTCACGCAGGTGGTTGGAAACGATGCGACAATTGCTTTCGCAGCAAGCCAAGGAAATTTCGAGCTGAATGTATTTAAACCAGTCATTATCTATAACTTCCTTCAATCTGCTCGTCTTCTTGGAGATGCAATGAAATCATTCAATGATCATTGCGCTATTGGTATTGAGCCGAATACAGAAGTACTTGAACAAAACTTAAAAAATTCATTGATGCTCGTAACCGCATTAAACCCACATATCGGTTATGAAAATGCTGCGAAGATCGCAAAAAAAGCACATAAAGAAGGAACAACCCTGAAAGAGGCTGCTATTGCATCGGGATTACTTACAGAAGAACAGTTTGACCAATACGTTGATCCAAAAACAATGATTTATCCAAATGCAGAGTAGGTATCTTCAGGACTACATTAGAAACACTGAACTACACACTTAAAATGTCCGTTTCTAAAACGGGCATTTTTTTATGACTTTTAAAGCATTGTATAATGAATACAAATAAAGAAAGGAACGATTAGCATGAATGTACCCATTTTATGTATTGGCGAACTTTTAATAGATTTTTTCTGCAACGAAGTCAATACTACTTTGAAAGATGGTCAATCCTTTACGAAAAAAGCAGGGGGAGCACCTGCAAATGTCTGTGCTACCATCTCTCGACTTGGCGGATCTGCTTATTTTAGCGGAAAAGTAGGAGCTGATCCGTTTGGAGACTTTCTAGAAACTACATTAAAAGATGTAGGCGTAAATACAAATTTTCTAGTGAAAGACCCAACACATGCGACCACTCTTGCATTTGTTTCATTAACGGAAGATGGTCAAAGAGATTTTGTATTTAATCGAGGGGCTGATGCTTATTTAGCAATAGACGAATTCCCTCTAGAAACCCTAGATACTATAAAGATGGTTCATTTCGGTTCAGCTACCGCCTTATTACCGGGTACTTTCCAACATACATATTTTGAAGTACTAAAAGTGGCAAAGCAAAAAAATTGTTTTATTTCCTTCGATCCAAATTTCCGTTCTGATTTATGGAAAGGAAAAGAGAGAGACTTCGTAGAGCTTACATTACAATGCATTGCTTATTGTGACTTTCTTAAAGTTAGTGAAGAGGAATTAATGTTATTAACAAACGAATCAGATTTGAATAAGGCAACTACACAGCTTCATTTAGTAGGTGCTAAGTTCATTGCAGTTACTTTAAGTAAAAACGGGACGTATTTCTCAAATAGAGAACATACATTATTAATAGAAAGCATTTCAATTAAAGCTATTGATTCAACCGGTGCTGGGGATGCTTTTGTCGGTGCTGCCCTATTACAATTAAGTTCACTGTCAAATCCACATAATGCGACCTTATCGCAATGGAAAGACATTATTCAATTCAGCAATAAAGTAGGTGCCATAGTTTGCGAAAAAATGGGCGCCATCGAATCTTTACCAACGTTGGACGAAGTGTTAAAGCGTTAAAGCGTTAAAGTGAAATGACCCATACAGACTTGGTAACGAACATATTATTATAGCTTAACTAATTTGAATTGGGGTTTTGAACAATGAACTCCGCTCAAAATGCACTTAAGGAAATTAGCATGGCAAAAATAAAAAAGTGTTTCTAAACCCGCCTTGAGTTTTAGAAACACTTTTTATGTTTTGAGTATTGTATAGTAATAAATCACTGAATTTAATATATTAAAAGCGGGACGAGGTACCTGTCCCTCATGTCCCTAAGATTCTGCGCTTACTGCTTGTGTCTTGTGGACCGGTTCTTCTTGTTTCTTTCCAATCATATTAAATACGATGTTTAACACGATAGCTGTTACTGAACCACATACAATTCCGTTTGAAGTTAAAATTGATAGACTAGGTGGTAATACAGCAAAGATATTTGGCACAAATGCAACACCAGCACCAAGTCCAACTGAAATCGCTGCAATCATTGCGTTTTCTGGAGAAAGTGAAATTTGTGGTGCTAACATTGTAATTCCTTGCGTTACAACCATACCGAACATGGCTAACATCGCTCCACCAAGTACAGCAGTTGGGATGATTGTTGTTAGAGCTGCTACTTTTGGTAAGAACCCAAGCGCTACCAACATACCACCAGTAATAAAGATTACTTTACGTTCTTTCACACCTGTCATTTTTAAAAGTCCAACGTTTTGAGAGAACGTCGTATAAGGGAATGCATTGAAAATCCCACCGATAATCGAAGCTAGCCCCTCAGAACGATACCCACGAGCTAAATCCTTTGAATCTATTTTTTGTTTTGTAATATCGCTTAATGCAAAGTAAACACCTGAAGACTCAACTAATGAAACCATGGCCACAAGAGTCATTGTAATAATTGCACCGAGGTCAAAAGTTGGCGTTCCGAAGTAGAACGGTTGCACCATATGGAACCAAGAGGCATCAGCAACTGGTTTGAAATCCACCTTACCAAGGAATGCAGCAATCACAGTGCTAATGACCAATCCTAATAAAATCGAAATTGAACGGGTAAATCCTGTTGTAAAACGATAGATTAATAAAATAACGATTAACGTAATCATGGCTAATGTTATGTTAGTAGATGAACCGAAATCGGGAGCACCTTGACCACCACCCATGTTGTTGATAGCAACAGGGATTAATGAAATACCGATAATTGTTACTACGGATCCCGTTACAACTGGTGGGAAGAACTTCACTAATTTTCCGAACACACCTGAGATTAAAATGACGATTATACCTGAAGCAATAACTGCTCCGTAAATGGCACCGATCCCTTTCTCAGAACCAATTGCGATAATTGGAAATACCGCTGTAAATGTACATCCTAATACTACTGGTAAACCGACCCCGAATATTTTACCTCGCATTACTTGTAACAGTGTTGCAACACCACACATCATAATGTCAATCGCAACTAAATACGTCATTTCTGTAGAATTAAACCCAAGTTCCCCGCCTATTATTAATGGTACTAGTATGGCACCTGCATACATAGCAAGTAAATGTTGAATTCCTAGCGTTGTCGCTTTTGCATTGTTCATTTGAACAAAATCCCCCTTAAAGTTAAAAGAAATGAATCAAATGCGCCTTGGCGTATTTGCTGCACTGTGCTTTCTTCAAAACATTAAATAAAATTGTATTAGTCGAAAAATTCTACTTTCCCGTCAGCTAGTGACTTAATATTTGCAAGTGACTCAATACGCAACCCTTGTTCACGTAACGCCTTACCGCCCATTTGAAAGCCTTTTTCAATCACAATTCCAACACCTACTACATGTGCTCCGGCTTGTTCTGCAATATCAAGTAACCCCTTTACTGCTTCACCATTTGCTAGGAAATCATCGATAATTAATACATTGTCATCTGCCTTAAGGTAGTCTTTCGAAACTGAAATATCATTTGTTTCATTTTTCGTAAATGAATAAACTTGAGATGTATATAAGTTATCTGATAAAGTAAGTGATTTTTTCTTACGGGCAAATACTACCGGTGCACCAATTGTTAACCCTAAAAATGTTGCAGGGGCAATACCTGAAGACTCAATTGTTAATACTTTTGTAATGACTTGATCTGCAAAACGATTGGCGAATTCTTCCCCAACTTCTTTCATAAGAAGCGGATCAATTTGGTGGTTTAAAAACGAGTCTACTTTAAGTACGGTATCTGATAAAACTCTTCCTTCTTTTGTGATTTTATCTTTCAACAATTCCATGATGAAAGTCTCCTTTTCTATTGGTCTATATAAGTTTTGTCAAATCAAAAAAACTCGGAAAACTTGTCTCTCTATGAGAGAGCAAGCCTTCCGAGTGATTACTCAAAGGTTATAGAATAATGGCTAAGGATAATAATAAATGCATTCGCCATCACTCAATGCTCCTCATAGTCGACTTTTTTACGGTAAGTCGGTAGAAACTTGCGAGCCATATTCTCGCGATTATATGAGTTTCAATTGTTAAGATTTTGTTAAGAATGAACCCATTATAAACACGGATTATGTCGAATGCAACACCTATTGAATAAAAAAACGATTCTAATTATTCGGAAATTACCTATCATTCACATTAATTTTAGTAAAATTGTTCGTATTTAAAGCTTTTTCCGCAAAATTTACACAAAATAATTATCATAAATTTCGCTCAATATTTTTTTCAAATGACCAAACGATGCACCGTCTTTTCCAAAATACATCATATTTCGACAAGCAAGAATCTTTACATTTTTCCCTTCTCTTAATGGCAACGTTGCAAAAATCCCGCCTTCTTCTATCTGTTGTAATGTTTCTTTGGAGGCATTTGTATCAATTAACACACGTTCAAAATTTTCTCGGAACATTTTAAGTGCACTCGTCCCATTTAAAATAATCACATCTGGTAAAAACTCATTTAATACTTCTTCAAATATTTCTGTTCCCTTTACATACAATGGATCTTTATCTTTTTTCAATTGCTTTAATTGTTGTAGTTCCTCTGCTTGATAACAATTTACATATGTAAAAGCAACTTCCTGTTTCAAATGTTCCTTCATCCACACGGAAAAGTTAAGCCAACCTTTTTGTTCTCTTGTTAATTGACCACTTAATATTTCAAACAATTGGATATCCACTAAAGAATCGGCAAACATTTTTATATCCTCTAATTCAATTTGCGGAATTGGTTCCGGATTTGATCCCACTAAAAAGATCTTTGCTCTGTATGGATTTCCATTCGATTGAAAGGGGCGATATGCCACATTTCCAGTGTGCTCATTAATAATCCAGTCTTGCATTTTTTTATAAAAACCAGCTGAAACCGTCATATTCTCAACATCCTTTACCTTTAAATCTATCCAATCAATTTATCCCTATTTTCGACAAATCACCTATAATCGCTATCATTTATCATTATTCTATCTCCACTGTATTCATGTACGTTTTCAATAAAATTTTAGTTTAAATTCACTTTTAATAGTGTAACTTCTCCCTTTATTCGTTTCCATCTTTTATAAGAAAAAAACGGCAAAATCCAAATAATTGAATTTCGCCGTTTTCGCTTACTTATGATTTAAGTCGCATTCATTTAAAGGTACGACTTTTGTTTTATGCTTAATTTTATAACCAAACCATAAAATTAAAAATAGTGGTATTCCAATATAAGATACTAAAATTCCATACCAATCAATATTGCCACCTACAAATGCTGTATAATTTTGGCCAAGTATAACAATTATACAAACAATGAGCGCAAATAATGGACCAAATGGGAAAAATCTTGCCCGATAAGGTAACACGCTTAAATCCTTCCCTTGTGCAATAAAGGCTTTGCGGAAACGATAATGACTTATAGCGATACCTACCCAAGCGATAAACCCAGATAAACCTGAAGCATTTAACAACCACATGTAAACAACACCATCTCCGAAGAAGGAGGATAAAAATGCTAAACATCCAACTGCCAATGTTGCAATCAATGCGTATACAGGAATACCACGGGAATTTAACTTCGCAAAAATCTTTGGTGCTTTTCCGTCTACAGCTAATTGCCACAGCATTCGAGAAGAAGCATATAAGCCTGAATTCCCTGCTGATAGCATCGCGGTTAAAATAATAGCGTTCATAACTGAAGCCGCAACAGCAATTCCTAATTTATCGAATACTAGTGTAAATGGTGAAACTGCAATATCTTCTGATAAAAGTCTTGGATCAGTATAAGGTATTAATAATCCAATCGCAAAAATGGCTAAAATATAAAATAGTAGGATACGCCAAAATACTGAGCGAACTGCCCTAGGAATGCTTTTACCAGGATCTTTTGTCTCCCCAGCTGTCACACCTAACAGCTCTGTACCCTGGAAAGAAAAACCTGCAGCTAAAAAGATACCGAAAATAGCTAAGAATCCTCCATGGAAAGGTGCTTCCCCAACAAAGAAGTTCTCAAATCCAACTGGGTCATTTCCACCTAAAATACCGAAAATCATTAAGAATGACACGATAATAAAAACGATAACTGTTGCCACTTTAATCATAGCAAACCAATATTCACTTTCTCCATACGCCCTAACCGAAAGGATATTGAAAGTTAATACGACGATAATAAATAAAATTGTCCACAAAGCAGATGAACTATCTGGGAACCAATATTTCATAATTAATGATACAGCTGAAATTTCCGCGGCAATAGTAATTGCCCAATTATACCAATAGTTCCACCCCATCGCATACCCAAATGCAGGGTCTACAAATTTTGTTGCATACGTACTGAATGATCCAGATGTAGGCATGTATGCTGCCATTTCACCTAAGCTCGTCATTAAGAAGTACACCATGACACCGATTAGTGCATACGCAAGAAGCGCCCCACCTGGCCCTGCCTGTGCAATAGAAGCTCCACTTGCTAAAAACAATCCTGTCCCAATTGTTCCACCTAGGGAGATCATGGCAATATGTCGGCTCTGTAATCCACGTTGTAACTGTTGTTTTGACTCTTGTTGTCGCTTACTCATTTAGAAATCTCCTTTATCGTACTCACAGTATTGCCTTATTAATGAAAAAACCATCACAAAATTGTTGTGATGGCATAACTCAATTTATCTTGGTAAGTGTTTGCAAATCTGATACAAAAAAAAGATATTACCACATACTAAAATTGAAAGATAGCTCAACACAGCCTAAACCTGTGACAGTTCTGTTCCTTTCGAAAACAGCCCCAGCATTAACCTAGAGAGTTACGTTAACACTTCGGCAATTATTCCTTTCAAGCTGTTTCTTCGATTCTCTCAATCTCCACTGCTTTACTCTTAATAATCGCGACCTCTACCCCATTACTTTGAGGTATTTATTATTCTTAAATATTTAATCGTTATCGAGTTTAGCATAGTAAAAAATCGATTACAACTTATTAGGAGATTTCAGTTTATTTTGATAAATCCACACGGTATGCTACAGTCATGAAAAGGATTTACTCTCAATTATTGGAGGAAACTTATGAATGAAAAACAATCGATCCAGCCACAAAGAAAACTGCTATTTTCTATAACAACACTCTTGTTTGTATTAGCTATTATTTTTTTAGCCACTACATTACGTACTCCTTTAACAGCAGTTGGTCCAATCATTCCTTATATTCGTGAAGGGCTTGGCATTTCAAATGTTTTAGCAGGATTCTTAACAACGATACCGCTTCTTGCTTTTGCTGTTGTTTCTCCCTTTGCCCCAAGGATTGCAAGGAAATTCGGGATGGAGCTAACACTATTTTATTCAGTTATTTTATTAACGCTCGGAATTGTTGTTCGTTCTATAGGAGATACCCCACTGTTAATTGTCGGTACTATTTTAATAGGCGTAGCAATTTCTTTTGGTAATGTCTTAATCCCTAGTTTTTTTAAACTAAGATATCCATATCAAGTTGGATTGTTAATGGGAATATACACAGTCGCTATGAACGTCTCTGCAGGCCTTGCTATTGGGGTAAGCCAACCAATAGCCGAAAATACACCTTTTGGATGGCAAGGTGCCCTTGGATTTCCAATTATTTTGACCATCATTACTTTAATTGTCTGGCTCCCTCTCATAAAGGGTGAAAAGGTTGATTTAAGTACCATGACAAACACCTCTTCAAAAGAGGGAACAAAACTGTGGAAGTCTCCCCTAGCATGGGCCATTGCTGCAACGATGGGCTTTCAGTCTCTTTTATTTTATTGTACAGTTGCATGGGTTCCATCTATTTTAATGGCTCAAGGGCTATCACCTGAAGGCGCGGGTTGGATGACTTCCATTATGCAATATGCACAGATTCCTATGACGTTTTTAATCCCAATTATTGCTGAAAAATTTGCTTCTCAGAGACCTATAGTACTGTTTTTTACATTCTTTTACGTTGTGGGGTTCATCGGAATGTTGTTTGAATGGACGAATCTTGCCTTCCTTTGGATGATTTGTTTAGGATTTGCAGGAGGGGCATCATTCGGGCTTTGTATGATGTTGTTCACTTTAAGAACAAAAACAGCATATGAAGCAGCAGAAATTTCTGGGTTTGCTCAATCAGTTGGCTATTTACTTGCAGCAGTCGGACCTGTTTTATTTGGTTACTTATTCGACGTAACTAACAGTTGGGATGTCCCAAATATTTTATTTATCATTGTAGCTATTATTTTATTTATTGCTGGGTTTATTAGTTCTAAACAACAATATATAGAATAAAGCAAACATATGTACCCTTTTGTGTTACAATAGCTTTGACTATGTAGGTAAAGGGGTTAAACAGTTTGCCTAAACGCAAAAACAAGAAAAAGAAAAGATTTAGTATTTTTCCGCTTCTTATCATCATTTTGATTGGTGCGATTGGTTTTTACTATACACATACAATTGAAGGTGCCATTACATCCATTGTTGGATTTTTCATCCTATATATTGCGTTTACAATTTGGAGAAAAACACGTGGATTTAGAAGATTACGAAAGGCCGGTATTAAAGAAATAGATCAAATGACCGGTGAAGAATTCGAGCAATATTTAGGCATGCTTTTTAAAAAACGTGGATTTAAAGTTTCTTTTACAAAAGCATCTGGGGATTACGGTGCAGATTTAATATTAGAAGATCGAGAGGATATCATCGCAGTACAAGCAAAACGCTATTCAGGGACGGTAGGAGTAAAAGCAGTACAAGAAATCATTGGTGCTTTAAAAATGTATGAAGCTACAGAGGCCTGGGTTGTAACGAACAGCTATTTCACAAAACAAGCTGAAAAATTGGCCGAAACAAATGAAGTATATTTAATTGACCGAGACGAATTAATCGAAATAATATTAGGGAAAAGCTAAATTGGTTAATATTTGCCGCCTATTATAAATTCGGGCAACATTTGAAGTACAAAAATAAATTAAACATTAAAAAGCATGGTAAAATGCCATGCTTTTTTTTCGTTGTTATAAAGTTATACGCGGAAAATATCCCCTTCCTAGGGGAAATATAGGCATTTTCAATTTAAAAGAAATTTATCCGTTTATTCTTATACAGGGTAAAACAAACATAGTAACCCATATTGGTTTGCCTTAGTAGGGCCTTTTTTGATTAAAGTAATTTGGCTTCTTAATAATATTGGCGATTGGTTTATGATAAATTTGTGTTGTCGCAGGCGATAAAGGTGGAATTAACCACGTCCAGTTCCCCGTCACTTCTCGTTCCTTTTCTTGCTCCTTTTGCTCAAATAGTTTAAATTGCTGTGCAGCCGTATGATGATCAACAATGCTTACCCCGTCTTCTTTATAGGAATGTAATACCGCTATATTTAATTCAACCAGTGCACGGTCCTTCCATAAGGTTGCATTTAGGTCCGTTTCAATACCTAAACCTTTTGCGATTTCCGGTAGCATATTATAGCGATCTGTATCTGCTAAATTCCGCGCACCAATTTCTGTCCCCATATACCACCCATTAAAAGGTGCAGCTTGGAAATCAACCCCTCCGATACTCAATCTCATATTCGAAATAATTGGAACTGCATACCATTTTAAGTTTAATTTATCTATACTCTTATATTGAGGATGTCGAATTTTCACTTCCAAAACATAGCTATTTGGTATCTCAAAAAATTTTGGTTTACGATCGCCTACTTGAATCACTAAAGGTAAAACATCAAAGTTTGTCCCTTTCCCAAGCCACCCCAACTCTTCACATACTTTTGTAAACGTTACTGAATTCGGATCCCCAACAATCCCTTCATTTGTTACATAGCCTGCATATCGAATTAATTGCTCATTCCAAATCCGAACCTTTCCAGGCTTAAAAATCGTAATAGTCGGTCGGATTTTCCCACCATTTGTTGCGTATGAAATATGGTTTAATAGGGCTTCAAAGATTTGGACTTCATCTTCTAAATGCCGTTCATCGATGACATGTAAAGACTGCCAGAAGAGTCTACCAATACAGCGATTACTATTTCGCCATGCAACTCTCGCTCCAAACTCTAGTTCTTCTGTTGTTGGCCAATATTCATTTAAGTCTTTCACTTCTCTCATGCGCTCCAAATACCATTCGTTTGTTAGTTCATTTTCATCTTTGTATTGGGTAAGAAAATGCTCTGTTTCTTGTATGTTCATATTGTGCCGATGCCTCCAATACCTTCATTTTAAATTTCTATTTTCCACAAACCAACTCGAACCTTATCATTTAAAAGATGTATTTTGCATATATGACATAAATTATTCAAAAACATGGAGATGGTTATTTGTCCAAAAAAATAAGGAATGCCTCTTCAATTGAGACATTCCTTTTAATCTTTACTTTTAAAGCGGAAATAGTATCGGAATCACAATCATCATAATGACCAATATGATGATTTGTAAAGGAACCCCCACTTTTACAAAGTCCATAAACTTATATCCACCTGCGTGCTGCAATCATGATGACAACAGAATTCGAAAATCCTGCTAATGCCTCTGATGGAGTTAAGACTTTAAATACAACGAGGGTTAACAGGGATAGTAAAGCGACTAAATCTGCACGAACACGATTTGTAATAAACAATAATATGGTTATACCTAAAATGATAAAAGTAATGGTAAGTTGCATAGTCGTTCTCCTCTACTTTTTTACCAAACACAAGATTAATCTGTAAAAGATTACCTCTCGTTTTTTCAATTACATACGCTATTTTCAATTAAGGATGTATTTGAACTCCATTTATTATTCACAATCATTCTACAATTATCTACAAAGTTCCCTTTAAAAAATGATAAAAACTATAATTCCATTCGACAAAACATTGTTGTAGTCGAGTTCTTTCTCTATTCAATGAATCATAAACTATGATGTGTGATTTTTTTCACTTACAAGTTTTAGAAAAAATGATACACTTAAACTATAAATACAAATTACTTAAAAAGAATTATTATAATTTAGTAGAAATTATGATTTGAGTTTGCTATACTATTTTCGAAGAGATAACCAATATAGGAGGTACATAAATGTCTAATAAAAATAATCAACGTTTAACGACAACTGCAGGTGCGCCGGTTGTAAGTCATGATGATGTTTTAACAGCTGGTCGTCGCGGCCCTATTCTTTTACAAGACGTATTCTTAATCGAAAAATTAGCTAATTTCTCACGTGAAGTGATTCCAGAACGTCGTATGCACGCTAAAGGTTCAGGTGCATTTGGTACTTTCACTGTCACTCACGACATTACAAAATATACAAAAGCAAAAATCTTCTCTGAAGTTGGAAAGAAAACTGAAATGTTTGCACGTTTCTCAACTGTAGCTGGTGAACGTGGTGCAGCTGACGCAGAACGCGATATTCGCGGTTTCGCACTTAAGTTCTACACTGAAGAAGGTAACTGGGATTTAGTCGGAAACAATACACCTGTATTCTTCTTCCGTGATCCATTACACTTCCCTGACTTAAACCACGTTGTAAAACGTGATCCTAAAACAAACATGCATAACGCAAACAGTAACTGGGACTTCTGGACTTTACTACCAGAGGCATTACACCAAGTAACAATCGTTATGTCTGACCGTGGTATTCCAGATGGTTACCGTCATATGCACGGATTTGGTTCTCACACTTATTCAATGATCAATGCTGACAATGAGCGCGTATATGTGAAATTCCACTTCCGTTCAGAGCAAGGCATCAAAAACTTAACGGATGCTGAAGCTGCAAAAGTAATTGGTCAAGATCGTGAATCTTCACAACGTGACCTATTTGATTCAATCGAAAAAGGCGATTTCCCTAAATGGAAAATGTACATCCAAGTGATGACAGAAGAACAAGCTCGCAATCACAAAGATAACCCATTCGATTTAACAAAAGTTTGGTATAAATCTGAATACCCACTAATTCCTGTTGGTGAATTCGAATTAAACCGCAACCCAGAAAACTACCATGCAGATGTTGAACAATCATCATTTGCTCCATCTAACGTAGTACCTGGTATTGGTTTCTCACCTGACCGTATGTTACAAGCGCGTCTATTCTCTTATGCAGATGCTGCTCGTTACCGTTTAGGTGTTAATAGCCACCAAATTCCAGTTAACGCACCAAAATGCCCAGCAATGGTTTATCACCGTGATGGCGCAATGCGTACTGATGGAAATAACGGTAGTGCAATTTCTTACTATCCAAACAGCTATGGTGCTTTACAAGCACAACCACAATATAAAGAACCTGCTTTAGCTCTTGATGGACCTGCAGATATTTATGATTTCAAAGAAGACGATAACAACTACTTCGAGCAACCAGGTAAATTATTCAACTTAATGACTGCTGAAGAGCAACAACGTCTATTTGATAACACTGCTGCAAACTTACAAGGCGTAGAAGAATTCATCCAACGCCGCCACATCTTACACTGCTACTTAGCTGATCCAGCATATGGTGAAGGTGTTGCAAAAGCTTTAGGTCTAACTTTAGATGGTATGGACCTTTCAAACCCTTACTTAGCAAAAGTAAACCAATAAACTTTTAATATCATTGATATCCAAAACAAAACCTTATCTTAAACAATGTTTAAGATAAGGTTTTTCATTTACTGCTATTTAACTTTTTAGTTTAAGCACCAAATAATACTGTAGATAAATAAATAACGAACGTAACCGTTAAGCAACTCATAACTGTTGAGAATAATACAGTCTGTGCTGCGATGTTCGAGTCAACATCATACTCAAGTGCTAAACTTGAACTATTGCGAGAAGTTGGGAAAGAGCTTGCTATTAGTAAAGATTGAGCAATTACCCCATCAAGACCTAAAATATAAATTACTAATAAAGCAATGCTAGGTCCTACTAGTAATCTCGTAATACAACTCACTATAATTGTTTTGTTTAACATGGTTCTTATTTCAATTTGAGATAGTTGTGCTCCGAGTGTGATTAATGAAACTGCAACAAAACCTTCTGCAATATAATCAATCGGAATTCTAAAGGAAACTGGAATTCGTAGATTAAACACATTTAAGAGGATTCCTAAAATTAAAGCATAAAGAATTGGCATTTTAAGAAAATCTTTAAAAATTTCTTTACCCGACTTTGTAGTTGATATTAAATTATACAAACCATATGTATAGGTCGTTACATTCTGGAAAATTACTAGAATTACTTGAATTGCGACCCCTATTGGCTGCGTCGCAAAAACCATTTGAGCTACTGGAATACCATAATTCCCTGAATTAATAAGAACAACGCTATTTTTAAAAACTGCAGATTCAGTCGATGTTAACCCAAGAATTTTTGAAATGAAATGACTTATAAGCATTTGGCTACCAATAAAAATAATAATAAATAAAGCTACCCTTCCTAACACCTCAAGCTGAATGGTCGTTTCATAAATATTTACGAATACGGCTGCGGGCATGAAACAATAGTTAATCAGATAGGATAAGGCTTTTAAATTAAAGTTAAATTTCCTCTGTAAGATGCCACCTACTACGAGTAATACTAGAATCGGTGCTACAATCTGAAAGAAAATCATTGATAAATAGTTCATTACTTATCTCCCGTTCCATCCATTTAACAATTAAAAAAAATAACTGTAAAAAATTTCTTTATTACACATAATCTCATATTAAAATGCTAATTTCCATAGTTTATTCCGCTGTCTAATATTCTATAAAGATGTTTAAGATTTGCAGTCTTTTTCCTCCTACCGCCGCACTTCAACGATAAGAAGAGGTATGCTAAATGAATATATCTACAAAATAAGCGGGTTTTAATTTTATGAATTTTTCATCAATTATAACAAATACTCCCTTAGATTTGGTATATTCTTCATAAGTGATTCTCATTTGAGGAGGGTTATTTGTGATTCAGCTTGATCAGCAGTTATTGATGAGAACAAGAGGACAAATTGGAGATGTTCTTGAAACGGCAATATCAGAAATTAATATTGAATGTCATAAAAATCACAGCATTTTCGGAGAGCTATTACCTTTATCCTCCATCTTATTTAATAGAGGTAAGGCTGCATCAATTATAATGTCTACTGTAAAAAAATACTGGGGCAACGTGGACCTATTTTTGCAGGAAGTGCTACAAGACACAACCATTGACCTTGAAACTGCAAATGATCGACTACACGCCTTCCTTTCATCAAAACACGGAGAACAATCTATATTTGACTTTTTACTCGTAAATAAATCGTTAAGCTTTAACCATATTATCTATCTTGTTTTTGGCAAAGAAATAAACATTCCACATTCAGTTGGTGGACTAACAAAGTTTTATTTAACGAGGATCGGTGGGAAATTTCTATTACATATCATTTATAATCAGCATTCTGAGTTTTGGTACATGCTGTTTGCCAAAAAGATTTACTCAATCTTTATGCAAGTGACATTAAATGAAATCCACCATGCCACTGACCTAATGAAGCAATTTAAAAAAACAATTAAATCACACTATACTTTAAATCAATCTGTGGTTGTAATGAATGAGCTTATTGAAAAGATTGACTATGAGAATCCACGTTCATTTCGTTTAAAGGAACTCCATTTATTGAATGTAATTGCACATTACAATGGTGGGAAACGGCATCACCGCAAAATTAAAAAATTAATATCAGAAATATTCGAAGCTTGGGGAAATGGTAGGTGGGCATTAACTGAAAAGGAAGTAGTATTACTCAAGTATATTTTAGCGGTTGAAGCTGCTAATCAGAATGATAATAAAAAAGTCATAGAATATGGCAACTTCCTAATTGGGGAAAACCATTTGAATAACCACGCGATTGAACTTCTGCTAGAATATAGCGATGTTTTACCCAATATTAAACCAGAACCTAATACACTCGTAAAATGCTACCACAAAAATTATTTAGAACAAATTTTTTATATAATGATCAACGCTCTTGTGCAAAACGAACAATACACTACCGTTATTCGATTATTAAAAGACCATGAAATTGCATCATGTTCAACCATCTATCTGCATTTAAATACCGAAAACGATGAAAATACACTACACCTTATTGAAGCAACCGTTCAAAAGGATATCGCATTTATTGTAGACAAAGCCCCCCACCATGTCATGAAATCTATAGAAGTTTGGTTACAACATTATCGCTTACCTGAGAGCCATTATTACGAAATCGCAATGGATACCTCGAGCCATGTTTGCAACATATTAATGGCACTATTTGCAACAGAGCAATTTGAGCTTTTCGAAAAATTAATGGAAGTATACCAAAAATATTTAAAAGTAGAAGATCATTTTATTAAATTAAGAGAATTTGTATCTGATTTCGTCAAATAATTTTAAGCGATATGATGGATTGCCGAAACCGGAATCGGAGCAGGTTGTTCATCTCCATTTATTTTAGTATAGTTCCTCATCAAACCGGTATAACACAGATGAATATATGGTAGCTTAGCAAAATCAGCAGGTTTTATTAAATATGGACATCTACCTGCTAATGAAAGGCCCACCTGTTGGAGTAGTGTAGCAATAAACTGTGAGCAGAAAAATGCGTTGTCTCTTCTTAACCTGATTCGACAAGCAACGAAAAACAGCCCGATAAAATTATACTTAAAATGCCTTTTATTAGACTGATAATGTTCCACCATTGCTTTTAACTTTTCATATTGTTCGTTCGTCACAGGACAAGAATACACTGCACAATATGCGTTACTCATTAATCGAGAAGAAGGATTTTCCTGAATAAAACCACCTATGAATGGGTTATTCTCGTTTTTCCTTCCGAAGCTATACATCTCCTTTAATTCCGGATCAAAGGCAATTGAAACATGACTGAAATTCTCTTGCGTATATAGCTTAATTGCACGCGCTAAAACTGTGCTGGTTTCAGTTAGAACAATATAAATTACCTTACTCATTCTAATCACTCCTAAATCCAAAACATATTTACCTTAAAGTTATCAATTTAATATGAAGGAAACCTACATAGAAAAGTGAAGATTTCCTTAAGAATTGATTGCATTAATTTAAACTACGTTTTAGATGGAGAATGCGTTTCAAAAAGCGTCAAACTTTTACAATAATTTACAAACGAAACAGACTCAAAAGCAGTGACCACTTCCTGAGTCTGTTTAACTTTCTTTATCTTAATACATTACAACTCCCTATAAGATAGAATTGGCGTAACCGAATCCTATTGTAAAACTCCCTTTTTTCTTAACGAAGAAATTTGTTCGGCAGTTAGTCCACACTCTAATAGAATTTCATCAGTATGTTCCCCTAATTTTGCCCCAACGAACCTATACGTTGGTTCAACTTCGCTAAATTTGATTGGTGCACCTATTTGTTTTTGTGTTGTTCCATCATTTAAAGGAATTTCAATAAGCATATTTCTCGCCTTTATTTGCGGATGTGCACAAGCTTCCTCAATGGTAAGCACTGGCTCAACACAACCATGAAATTCTTCATTAAATATTTTTAACCATTCATCAAAGTTTTTTGATAAGAATGCATCACTGACTGCTTCTTTAAAACGCTTTTGTGTGTAAGAAGAATCATTGAAGGTACTTTGGATAAGCTCAGGTATATCTAAAGCTTCACAAAGTATCTTTCGGAACTGAGGTTCTAAACTGCCTACTGAAAAGTATCGACCATCTTTTGTTTGATAGTAATCATAAAAGGTTCCGCCATTTAGAATCTCTTCCTCTGGTTTTGGTAAGTGTCCGCTCCCTAAAAATGCTGCACCATATAATGCATTCATTGAAAACACTGCGTCCGTCATAGAAATATCAATATACTTTCCTTCACCAGTTCTTTCACGGTACAACGCTGCAGCTAGCACCCCTACCGCTGCATGCATTGACCCTCCTGCTATATCTGCAATTTGTATACCCATTGCTACAGGTTTTTTACCCCTTAACCGGGAATGTTCAAGTACACCCGCCACAGAAAGATAATTATTATCATGACCTGGTCGATTTCTATAAGGACCATTTTGTCCATAGCCAGTAATCGAACAATAAATTAATTTCGGATTCACCTCTTTTAGTGAATCATAGTCGAGTCCCAACTCTTTCATCACACCTGGCCGAAATGCTTCAATTACAATGTCATATTCCTTTATTAGCATTTTAATAAGCTCTACAGCTTCTGGCTCTTTCAAATTTAAACTTATAGATCGTTTTGAGCGATTGACGTACTGATGAACATAAGATTCTTGGCCTTCATTATACGGGGGCATAATCCGCATTAAATCTACTTTACGGGTTGACTCTACATGTATAATTTCTGCACCATAATCTGCAAACATTTTTGTAGCAAGTGACCCAGGAAGAACTGATGAAAAATCGAGAATTTTTAACCCCTTTAAAACCGACATTTTCCCATCCCCTTTGTTTAACAAGCACTAAATTTATCTAATACCCAAACACCGACTGTAATTATACAAATTTCAATATTGTTATCATTACTAAGTGAGGTGGATATATCTTTAATTACATTATATTAAATTAAAAATAATCCGAAAATTTTATAAAAATGATAGAGTTCTATTAAATAATATAAAAAGATAAATCTATGATTTAATTCGTAAATATTTTATTAAGAATTCGTAAAATTCCACAATTATCCACATAAATAAAGTATTATTGGGTTGAGCTTCATTGATGCTATTATTACATGGCCTTATCCCAATCTTGGAGATAAGCAAATGGACGCTCCCTTTTATACGTGAAATAACCCAACATCCATGAGAAGGGATGTTGGGTTATTTGTTCTATACATATGTTGGAAAATTCAATTCATATACTGCTCTTGGTCTACCTTGCTGATACGTCATTTCTTCTCCCACGATTTTGGCGAATCCTGTATCTACTAGCTTTTTCAAAATTCGCTCCGTTGTCCGTCTACTCACTTGTAAAAACACTTCTAAATCGTGGGCTGTAAACTCCGTTGAATTATGTGTACGACTAAATTGAATAACCCTGGACACGTTTGCAGGACTTAAAGTCGTTTGTTTCGCAATTTCTGCCAGTTTTGGTTCACTCGCTTGTAATTGTACCTGACGCACAGAATGAGGATATGGCCCAAGTAATTTCTTCTCATCTGTAATGATATAAGCTGTGTTTGTTTTTGCAAATTGAAGAGCATCTTTCGCATTATGTGCTGCATCTTGAATATCGATACCAAACCCAAATGCAACTTTGAATGGTGTTGAAGTAATGCTTAACCATTCTTTTTCGGTTAAATAATTAAAAATATTTAATACATCACCTTGTGTAGAGTAAATCATATACAAATGAGGAGCCGTTTCAATCAATTCAGCTTTAAAGAAATTAGCAAAACTCAATAAATCACTTTCTATTGGTAGATTATTCACTCTAAATTGAATGTACCCTACAGCAATTTTTGCAAGTTGACTTTTAGCAAACTCCGCTTTATTTTTCGTTTCGAGGATTCCCTTGATAATGGAACTACGTGGATCAATCATTCGAATAACAGGAATATTTAATTGCTGCAACTTTTCAAATACTAATTGCATACTCGTTACAGCTAGAGAAGTTTGATTACTTTCGTAAAGGTTATGATGGAAATTTATTATACCCATTACATCAGAAGTTTCATCAATTTGATAGATCTTCGGTAAAAATATGAAACCTATATCTCCGAGTACACTATTTATAATATGGGGCTCAATTAAATCAATTGAAATCTTTTGAATGGGAATCTCATGCTTCTTCGTAATGGATAATAATGTCGTTGCAATCGATGTTTCATCTTGCTGTAAGTAGTGTGATGGGATTGGTAAACGCTCTACTTCTTTCTTAGCAAATAGATATGATAAAGAACCTGAGAAAAATACAGCGTCGCATGGTTTAATGGTTTTAATTATTTCTGCTGAATCTTGGGGAATCCTATATAAGTAATAATCAAGTCTGATAGAAGGTAACTCTTTTTCGATTTGTTTTAATCGATCTGCAAAATCTGATGAGCAAATCACTGCAATATGAATAGACATTTCTTTTCACCTCTTTAAAAACGCCAATAACGTCAAGCATACCTCTATTCATGGGAATCGTAAAGTACAATTGAAGGAAATTTAATAAAGTAAATAGTAAATTTACAAAAAATTAGTTATCAATTTCCGAACTTAGGTAAATAGTCTAGAAATAAAAAGTAGCACCATATATGAGCAAAGTGCTACTTGATTGTAAATCTATATTATAGTTCTTCAGATTCCTCTTTGGTTAATTGTTCTCGACAAAATGTTAAAATCATTTCTTCTTCATCATCTTCTAAAGCCAAATCTAAAAATCCATTTTCTGTTTTATCTGTGATGAAATAGTTTAGAATACTAAAATCATTTCCATTTTGTCCGATTAATACTCGTATTTCGATCCCGGCTTCTGAAAATAGTTCATCCTCTTCATCCACTTCAACATCTAATAAAAACTCGAAACGTTTTCCTTCTATGATGTTCGTTGGGTCTTTGATTTCTTCTAATGAGTATTGTGTTATTTCCATTTTTTAACTCCTCTAATCCTGTAGATTAAAACCATTCATTCAAATTAAATTAATAATTTTTTACCAAAAGCGTATTGTCCCGTACATTAAATCGAGACAGTTAAAAATATGTTAAACCATTTGATTAACTATTTATTATATTAATCGAAAAAAATACTTGGTCAATTAAAAAGGCCTTACCTTTAGCTAAATGGGACATTTCAGTTTAACTAGTATGATTCGTGACACCTTTTATTAAATATGACAAAATAAAAATAATTCATACATAAAGGGGTCGTTACTTGTTATGAGAGAATTATTTTATTACCAAGATTCAATGATTAAAGATTTTACTGCTAAAGTTGTTCGAACAGGTGTGGATTTAGATGGCCGTCCCTATGTGGTACTTTCAAACACAGCCTTTTATCCGACAGGCGGTGGACAGCCACACGATACGGGCTTTATCAATGAGTTGAAAGTTATTGATGTAGAAAAAGTAGATGAGGAAATTCGCCACTATATTGAAGGTGAACTGTCTACTCTTACTGAGGAAGTACGCGGTGTATTGGACTGGGCACGCCGTTTTGACCATATGCAACAACATACAGGCCAGCATATATTAACAGCTGCTTTTGTAGAACTGTTTGATTTTGCTACAGTCAGTTTCCATTTAGGAAGTGAATTAGTAACGATTGATTTAAATACAGAACATGTCACGGACGAGCAACTTACACTTGCTGAAAATCGCGCGAATGAAATTATTTTAGAAAACCGTCCGATTGAAACAAAGTGGGTAACGAAAGAAGAACTCTCTCATTATCACCTTCGAAAAGATGTTGCAGTAGATGAAGATATTCGCCTAGTCATCATTCCTGACTTTGATTACAACGGATGTGGTGGTACTCACCCATATTCAACTGGTCTAGTAAGTAGCATAAAAATTATGGGAACAGAAAAAATGAAAAAGAATATTCGAGTTTCCTTTGTATGCGGCAAACGTGTTCTTGATCAATTAGCCATGCGAAAAAGAGTTCTTTCAGACGTTGCTCGCCAGTTAAGTGTGCCTGAAGAAACCGCATATGAAGCATTAACTAAAGTTTTACACTCAGCAAAGGCCAATGAAAAGGCACTTAGCGAAGCGCATGATGCTTTACTAGAATATGAAGCAAAGGAGTTACTTAAAAATAACCAACATCCACTTGTCGCTATTACGTTCCAAAATCGCACGGTGCAAACCTTACAAAAGCTAGCTCGCTTCATTGTTTCTCAAAACAACGAGGCTATTGCATTACTTGTTTCAGAAAATGAAGACAAACTACAATTCGTTGCAGCACGGGGATCAAATGTTGCTCGAAGTATGAAGGAAGTATGCGGAGCGATCCTCCCACTTATTAATGGTAAGGGGGGTGGGAATGATGCCTTTGTACAGGGGGGCGGAGAAAAATCTATTCCTGCAAATGAAGTGCTTCAACTTATGAAAAACACCATATAAAAAATAGCGAGCTTGCTAGTCACAAGCTCGCCTTTATTTTGCCTGAAGTTCTACGACAACTATTTCTGGTAAATTGAATAGTCTGAATGGTACCGTACTATTTCCTAGACCCCGACTAACATTCATTGTTGTGTGCTCATTTTCATAGAGTCCAGCAGTATACTTCGGGAAAAAACCCTGACCTGGCGCCACCAATCCACCTAATCCAGGAATACGGAATTGCCCACCATGTGCATGCCCAGAAAAAACAAAATCAATCCCATTCATAACATAGGAATCGAATTGCTCTGGTCGATGCGCTAATAACAGGGTCAATGAATCTTTCGGTATATCTTCCATTGATGTATCTAACATATTTTGAGTTTCAAGTCCGTTTAAAGGATCTTCAATACCTACTATATAGAGCCTCTCCCCATTACGTTCAATATGTGTCGCATGGTTTGGCAATATATGTACGCCTATTTCTGTCATTGCTTCGTATATTTTTTCCACTTCATTCGTTGCCACTTCATGGTTACCAATTACATAATAAACATCAGCTATTTCAACAAATTGGCGAACGGCTGTTAAACTTTGATTCAAATCATATCTGTTACTATCAATTACATCCCCAGTAATAAAAATTACATCAGGATTTGTAGCACGAATCTTTCTCACTAACTTTTGCTGGTCCTCACCAAACATCGCATCGTGTAAGTCGGATACTTGCGTGATTCGAAAACCATCAAATTGATCCGGAATCTTTTCTGATTTATAAGTTTGATTGGTTGTAACAATCCAATAATTATTTATATATAGAAACAAACAAATTCCTAAAATAAAAACACAAAATTTTAAAAGCTTTTTCAAAACTACTCGCTCAATTCTTTAATGTATTAATGGAAAATTATTAATTGAAATTAATAATTTGTACGTTTATCTTCCAACTAAAGAAGTGGGTCCTTCTACCGAATGAAGATAAAACTTCCCCCATCAATCATATTCATATGCTTGCCTACATTCAAGTATAAGAAGTACTAATGTTGTAATTTTATTGCTTGTTTGAATGAAGTTATTATAGAAAATTATCCACAGCTCTGCATTGTTATCCCGACTTTTTCACTTTCTCCACAGCTTTATCCTCAGTCAGTCTATTTGTCCACATAACGAAAATAAAAAAACCTAAGAATATCATTAAAAATAAAAAATGTTATCCACAAAACATAAAAACACCCACTTTTACGAAAAAAGTGAGTGCTTTGAAATTGTGGATAATTGTTAAGCTATGTCCTTTAAAACTATTTTCCATTCTCATCTGCGTTTAAACTATCAAATGATTTATTTTCAATCTTATCACCAGGGACATCAATCGGTATCTCTTCTCCATCAATTCGCTCGTCTTTTATTAAAGTTGAAGTATGAACGTCTTTGTCAACGAGGGGCTGCATTTCTGCTCTGCCCCCAGCAAACGCAAGATGATCTATTTGATTACTTTCTCCAAACAAAACAGGCTTTAATTCATCCTCCCCAGAGCCTTCCGCTAAGGGTACTCTTGAACGATATGCCGCGCGAGTAACTAAATGTCCGGAAACCGGTGCGGTAATAAAGACAAAAATAATCCCTAAAATTATCCGGATACTAATATAACCATCATGGAACCAAAAATAAACGAATGCCCCTAGTAAGCAAACAAGTACAGACAATGTTGCACTTTTTGTGGCTGCATGGGATCTTGTATAAACATCCGGCAAGCGTATCATGCCAAATGCACTAATAACACTGATCACCGAACCGAATAGTATTAATATAACGGCAACCCATTCAACGATTTCCTTTACGTTCAACAATGACACCCCTCTCGATATATTTCGAGATTGCGATTGTACTGATAAACGCTAATATCCCCAAGATTAATATTGCCTCTAAAAATGCCTTTGTTTTCAGCACAATAGACACGATCGCAATTGCAGAAATTAAGTTTACTCCAATTGTATCCAGTGCAATTGCACGATCTGGCATCGAAGGACCTACAATTACACGATATAACTGTAGTCCAATGGCAACCATAAAAAGAGTAAGTGCTATAAGTAATACAGCTTCTTTCATTTATCGTGTCACCTCCAGAATCGCCTTTTCAAATTTCCCAATCGACTGAATAACTGCCTCTTTCGACTCTTCAATATCCATTGCATGAATATAAAATACATCGCCTTCCTCTGACACTTCCATTACAACTGACCCAGGGGTAAGCGTTAACAGTAAAGCAAGCGCTGTTACTTCCCACTCCCCAGTTAAATTCGTGCGATACGTAAAAATTCCAGGCGTAATTTTTAAATTAGGTGTTAAGATTTGCTTCATCACAGAAAAACTAGACGTAACTAGTTCTTTTATAAACAATTGAATAAGGTAAATGATTTTCATTACCCTACGCAGATAAAACTGCGTTCCAAAAAACCTATACATCACATATAGAATTCCAATTCCAACAATGAATCCTGTTAAAAACGTTGTAAATTGTGGTATTGGTTCATCCACTAATAAAAGCCATAATAGGGCAATAAATAAATTAAGTAAAAACTGGCCAAACATCATTGTCCCCCCTTTAATATTGCTTCTATATAAATAGAGGGATTCATTAAGGTACGAGTCGCATTGTCAATATAACCCGACATGAATTCAGCTCCAACCCCAATAAACACTATACTAATGGCAAGTAAGACAAACGAAGAAAGAGCGCCTTTAGGAATCTTTTTCTCATCTTCTAAACTAATAATGGTTTCCCCGAAGAACGAAGCTAGGAAAATTCGAAGCAATGAATAGAGTACGATTATACTTGATGCAAAACCAATTCCTAACAAGATAAAGTTTTCACCTTCAATAGCTCCAATGCCAATCAATACTTTCCCGACAAACCCACTAAATGGGGGTATTCCAGTAAGTGCTAACATAACAAGAAAGTAAATCCATCCAAAAAGCGGATAATTTCGGATTAACCCACTCATTTTCTTAACAACTGTTTCCCCGGTTAAATAGACCATCATTCCAACAATTAAAAATAATAATGCCTTCGCAATCATGTCATGTATTAAATAATAAATAGCACCTGAAATTGCCTCCTCAGTCGCTACAGCTAAGCCAATTAAAATAAAACCGACTCCAATAATGACGTTATAAGTAGCAATTGTATAAATATCTCGTCCAGATAATGCCCCCATACAGCCTGCAATCAGCGTAACGCCTGCCATAATTCCTATTAAAGTATGCGTCACCTCTGGATTTAAGGGAAACATTAGTGTAAACGTTCGAAACAGTGCATAGATTCCTACCTTTGTTAGTAATGCAGCGAACAATGCTTGTACTGCTGTTGGCGGTACACTATATGAACCTGGTAACCAGAAGAATAAGAGTAAACCAGCTTTTAAGCTAAATACAACTAAAAATAAGATTGCCACCGTTGTAAGCATCGGATCTTGCCCTACCTCTGCAACTCGCTCGGCAATGTGAGCCATGTTAAGCGTCTTTACAGTACCATAAAGGTAGGCTAATGCGACAAGAAACATCCAAGAAGCCACAACGTTAATAACGACATACTTTAAAGATTCTCTTAATTGCACCTTTTCTCCACCAAGTGCCACCAATACATAGGATGCTAGTAACATAACCTCAAAACAAACAAACAGATTAAAGATATCCCCTGTTAGAAAAGAACCATTTACCCCAGCGATTAAAAATAGAACAAACGGATAAAAAAACATCTTTTCATGGGATTCTCCAATAGTTGAAAATGCATATAGTAAGCAGATTGCCGTAACTATACTCGCCGTTAATACGAGTAATAATGAAAAGGAATCAGCAACAAACAAAATTCCAAATGGCGGTAACCATCCACTAAAGTCAATCTTTATAATCCCTTCAGTTTGTACGACCTCCAACAGCACAAACGAAATAATGCTTATAAAAATCATCGTTAGAAAACTAATAACTCGCTGGAGCATAATATGTTCACGTAAAAATACAAGAATTACTGCCGTAATAATTGGGATAATTAACGGCAAAACAATAATATTACTCATCTGACATTCCCCTCAATTCCTGAAAATCATCAGAACCATTTGTTACGTAAGTTCTGTATGCTAAAACAAGGAGAAATGCCGTAACCGCAAAACTAATAACAATGGCAGTTAAAATGAGTGCCTGTGGAAGAGCATCTGTAAATGGCCCTCCCGAATGACTTAATAATGGGACATCTCCTTTTTTTAATCCCCCAACTGTCAAAATTAATAGGTGAACAGCATGGGATAAAATAGCCGTACCAACAATGACACGGATGATATTTCGAGAGAGGACCAAATAAGTTCCAACTGAAACTAAAATCCCGACTAACACAATCATCAATGATTCCATCTCTACTCATCCTCACTTATACTTAAAATAATCGTTACTAGGGTCCCCACAACTGTTAGAGCAACACCTGCTTCAAAGATTGTTACAGTTGACAGATGTTTTTCACCTAATATCGGCAATGTAAAGTAACCATCTGTTTGAGTTAAAAAAGGAGCGTCAAAATAAAGTGAGCCAATCGCTGTACCTGTTGCGAGAAGCACTCCGAATGCCGCAACTTTTTTAAAATCAAATGGCATTTTTCTGTGAATGGTTTCAATGTCGTACGTTAAGTAAAGAAGGACAATCCCAGAGCCAAGTACCAACCCACCTATAAAGCCTCCACCTGGTGCGTTATGTCCAGAAAAGAACAAGTACACACCAAGTGTTAATATAATAAAGACAACCCCTTTAACTACAGTTTTAAGAATGACGTCATTTATTTTCAATATCTGTTCCCTCCTTTTTCGCCTTTAGCTTAATCAGTGTATAAACACCTAAGCCAGCTATAAAGAGAACAACAACCTCAAGCATTGTATCGAACGCACGGAAATCTCCTAAAATTGTATTAACTATGTTTTTCCCGCCGGCTAAATTATAGGAATCTTCAAAGTAAGAAGAAATAGTATCAAACTTTTCATAGTTCATAACTGCTAATCCAACAATTGTAACTGTTGCTCCAACTAATATGGAGATTACTCCGTTTGATATTTTTACCCCTCTTGTAGAAGGTTCTGGTTTTAAGTCTGGCAAAAATTTAAAGCAAATTAAAAATAGCGCTGTTGTAACCGACTCAACGACAAGCTGCGTTAACGCTAAATCTGGTGCTCGGAAAATGACAAAGAAAAACGCAACCGAGTATCCAAGAACACCGTTTAAAATAACAGTAGTTATTCTAGATTTCGCAAACAAAATAGAAATCGCAGCAACAACCATAATAAATACTAAAATCAATTCGAAGCCTTCAATTTTTGCATCAATAGTTGTATTAAAAGTTATTCCTTCTGTAAATAGGAAATACCCTGCTACCACTGCTACAAAAAATACATAAATGTAAATAAAGTAATGAGTTAAATTTTCATTCATATAACGTCGAGTTACTAATCTTGAAAAGTTTTCACTAAAGCCGATTGTACTTTCATACATGGCATTTAAGGTAAAACGTTGTGGAATTAATAAATAAATTCGCTTCCATCTTGGAAGGAAACGATATAGAATAACACCTATAATTACTACCCCGATCGTCATATACAATTCTGGATTAAAACCATGCCATGCATAAATAGATGGAGTTAACTCCTTAACGGAAGGAAATGTTGGGTAAATACTCCCCATAGCAGGTTGTAATATATATTTCCCTAAAATATTTGGGAAGAAGAAAATCAAAACTACTAAACTGATTAGAATAAATGGAGGAATAAGCATTCCAACAGGAGCTTCATGTGGTTGTTTTTCTAATAAATCTGGTTTTAACTTCCCAAAGAAAGTTTTTCCAACAATAATTAAACAGTAAACAAAAGTAAAAATACTTGCTACCCAAGCAACAATGGGAATGATGACTCCTACGCTTTGTAATGAGAAGATATCTAATTCAGTGATCTTAAGTACTGCAGCAAAAAACATTTCCTTACTAAGAAAACCATTAAATGGGGGTAATCCCGCCATCGAGAAACTACCAATTAAAGCAATCGTAAATGTAAAAGGCATAAACGACATGAGCCCACCTAGTCGACGAATATCTCGTGTTCCTAGTTCATGGTCAACAATTCCAACCATCATAAATAGGGCACCTTTAAATGTCGAGTGGTTCATTAAATGGAAAAGTGCTGCAAATGATGCTTGCGTATAAAGTACTGTTTTGTCTGAATAACCCAAATGCACCGCAACTGAACCTAATCCAAGTAAACTCATAATTAAACCAAGTTGACTAACTGTTGAGAATGCTAATATTGCCTTTAAATCTACTTGTCTTATGGCATTAAATGAGCCCCAGAACAAAGTGATAAGCCCCACTCCGGTAACTGTCCAAAACCAAATTATCTCGCCACCAAAAATAGGTGTAAATCGTGCAACTAGATAAATCCCGGCCTTTACCATCGTAGCAGAATGTAAATAAGCACTCACAGGTGTTGGTGCTTCCATTGCATCAGGAAGCCAGATATGGAATGGAAATTGTGCAGATTTTGTAAATGCCCCTAATAAGATTAAAATTAGAGCCGGTATAAACAGTGACTGCTCACTGATCATACTTATGTTGGCGATGATTTCACGAATGCTAAATGTCCCAGACATGACATATAACATCAAGAACCCTACCAACATGGATACCCCACCCGAAACGGTGATGGTCATTGATTTTCTTGCACCTGCTCTAGAAGCCTTTCTATGATGCCAAAACGCTATTAAGAGAAACGAAGAAACACTTGTTAACTCCCAAAAAACATATAGAACCATTAGATGATCGGATAATACAACACCTAGCATTGCGCCCATAAAGAGCAATAAATAACAGTAAAAATGATGCAATGCTTCCTTTTGAGATAAATAAAATATGGAATACAAAATGACTAAGCTTCCTACTCCTGTTATGAGGAGACTGAACATTAAGCTAAGACCATCTAAATATGTAGTGAAATTTATATTTAACGAGGGGATCCACTCGTACGTATTTGAAAACGTGTGACCGTTCGCAATACGAGGGATATATGTAGTTAACGTAAGGAATAGAATAATAGGAATAAAAAGAACAATCCAGCCGACCCAGTTCCTTTTTATTTTCCTATAAAAAATCGCTATACACGCCGCCATAATAAACGGTGCCAAAATAATCGCAAGGTCAATTATCACAAACTAAAACCTCCTAATTTTTTTTTACTTTTTCATCTCCTAAGCTAGAAGAAATAACTTCGTACTTGACGGAAGTCAATCCTCGGGTCATAATATGTTGTCAAATGGGCTCATTAATATGTGTTATATTAAGAGTAATAACTCTTTAGAAATATGGGAATTTACAAATAAATTTCTAATGTACAATAATTAATACATAATTAAGTATACAATAGAATTATACTCAACGCACTCATTTAGCATATGACTTTGCTAATTTGTGCAGAAATTTGCTATTGGTTTAAAAATACAAGTACTTAAGTACGAATTTAAGGAGCTTAACTAGTTATGAAACGTCTAAAAACCCACATGGATGAAAGTATCTTGGTGTGTGTATACTACGGACTTAACGGAGAGCGTCTTATTAGAAGAGGCCATAAACTTGCAACTTTGCTAGATTGTCCATTATATATTCTTACTGTAGATTCAAAGCCTCTCGATTCTTTCGATGCCGAAAAGTCAGGTTATATAGATAGATGGAGTGCATTAGTTGAGGAATTGGATGTAGAGGAATTCATAATTCGTGACAATGAAAAACGCCCGATCCAAAAGGTAATCCAAGAAGTTGCTCGCGACTATAATGTAACTCAAATTATTGTTGGCCAAAGTGCTCAAAGCAGATGGGAAGAGATTACAAAGGGCTCCTTTATAAACGTTTTATTAAAAGAAATACCTTTTGTTGATTTTCATATTGTTGCTGTTAAACGTCCTACAGATGATGAGACGTATGGCAAATACGAAAAAGGCGTAAGAGCATATGTAATTAATGATCTTGAAAACTATAAGATTGTTTTTACATGCCCAAACACTCCATCATTAGAGGGAATATTCTTTAAAGAAATAGGAACAGATTTTGATAATGGTATTTTTAAATTTACTTATTCCAATAAAATGCGCGAAGTAACAATTAAAGAAGGAATCGTGGTTGATTCTTACTTGATTCCAGAAGAGTGTAAGCCCGGTTCAAGATAAACTATGGGCCCATCTATCACTAACCTTAAAGGTCTTTGATCTTGCGGTAAATACATGCAACTTTACACTATCCACGGACATAATTGACTAAAACAGAAACATCCACTTCGTGATGTTTCTGTTTATTTTTGGACCATTTGCATATTCAGTTAATCTTTCGTTCATGATAAGTGAAGAGAACGAAAGGAGTATTAGCTATGGAGGAGTTTCTTGATATTAACTTTTTTGAAATAAGTCTCCGTTCCATCATATCATTTTTTACCATTCTAATATTAGCTAGAATCATTGGAAAGAAGCAATTGAGTCAACTTACCTTTTTCCATTACATTACGGGAATCACGTTTGGTTCAATTGCAGCAGAGATTTCAACCAATGAAGAAATCATCTTTTGGGATGGTTTCACTTCATTGATATGGTGGGCATTACTAACTATACTGGTTAGTTTTATTTCATTAAAGTCCTCAAAAGCACGTATTTTATTCGACGATCGTCCAACGATGATAATTCAGAACGGAACTATTATTAAAAATGGGATGAAGAAAGCAAGACTACATCCTGACGAATTATCAATGCTATTAAGAGAACAAGGGATATTTTCCTTCGACGATGTGTTACATGCGGTTTTTGAAACAAATGGTGAGTTAAGTGTTATGAAAAAACCAGCAAAAAGTCCAGCTACCAAAGTAGATGTTAAAGCAGATGCTTCAATTCCGCCTTATATTCCTACAGAGGTCATTTCAAATGGGTCTATTACTAAAAAGAACTTAATAGAACTTGACTTAACGGAAGAATGGTTATTGAATAAGTTAAAGAAGAAAAACGTCAAAAATATTGAAGATGTTTATTTCGCTCAAATATTAGAAAATGGTTCGCTTTATATTAGTTTAAACAATGGAAATGGCAAGAATCAAAATTGAGTTTTCTTTATTGCCATGTAAAAAGCCGTTTTAAGGATTTCACCCTTAAAACAGCTTTTTTATTTATATAATTTAGTTAAGGCGTCTTTCATGTTTGTTCTAACATTTGCTGTTGGACGTATTGACTTTGTCATATGTTCAGCATCTTCTAAAGTTTTTGCATGTCCTAATTCCATTAATGTAGCAACGGCCATTACACTTGCACGACCATTACCACTTCCGCAATGAATGTAGACGTTTTTCCCTTGCTGATAGGCTTCTACAACTTTCTTTACACCCGTTTGAATTGACTCTGCGATCTTATTACTTTCATCGGCAATTGGTGCGTGAATATAATTATAAGGTGTTACTTCATCCCTACCTTTTACACGTACATCGACAACAACATCAATAGGTTCATTAGCTACAACAACCTCAGTGTCTTCTGCACCACCAATGAAAATTCGTCCTTTAACTAATTCATTATATTTTTGGTCCATTCATACCACCCTAATAAAATTAATATTTATAGTAGATCTTTAATTTCATCATAATGTGGAAGAGCTGTTAATGCACCTGGTTTTGTTGCAGCAAATGCACCGAGTTTGTTTGCAAAGCTAACACATCGCACAATCTCCTCTTTAGAAGAAGGTAGACCATAGTAGTGAACAAAACGCAATATACCTGCCATAAACGCATCACCAGCTCCAGTTGTATCCACAGGATCTACTTTAATCGATGGTACATGAATTGTTTCCCCGTTTAAGATTGCGTAAGCTCCATCTGCACCTACTGTAACTAAAACTATTGGTAGTCCATACTGATTTAGTGCTTGAATGCCCTCTTCTAAATTATTTGTTTCTGTTAAAAACAGTAATTCCTCATCTGTTAGTTTTAAGATATGTACATCCTTGAAAAAGGAGATAATTGTGTCACGGCAAACTTTAGGACTACTCCATCGTAATGGACGAATATTTGCATCCATTGCCATGATGACCTCATTTTCTTTCACTAGTTCAACCGCTCTTCTAGTTGTTTCTAAAGCTATGGGATGAAACATCGTATTTGAGCAGACGTTAAATATTGAGGCTCTTTTAAACGCTTCTTCATTCAATTGTTGTGGCTCAACTTGTAAGTCAGGTGTTTCATCTTCATAATCACAAAAAATTCGCTCGCAAGCCTCAGTTAAATGAACATGAACGCCACTTACACGTTTTTCTGGTACAAAAACTGAGTAATCTAAATTTACGCCCTCTTTCTTTAACTCCAATCGAACAAATTCTGATGTTTCGTCCTCACCTGTGATCGTTATTAATGCAGAAGGCGCCCCAATACGACTAATTCCTGCCGCAACATTAATCGTTGCACCGCCTAAAAATTTGGTGAATGATGTATTCGTCATATCATTCGCTATATAATCAACAAATGCATCGCCATAAACTAATACAAACTCTTTTTCCGACTTAGTCATTAGATGTCTAACCTCCGTATGTAATCCTTTGTATAGATTAACATATAAGTTACTTTCCAATAAAGTTTTATTACTATAGAGATAGTGTAAAATTATCTAAATCTGAACTTTTTGTTATACTTTTATTGAAAGGAAGAAGGATATGGAAATTAAAATTAGACAAGCAGTAAAAAGTGATGCAAAAGATGTGACCCCTCTTATTTATGACGCAATTGGTGATATTGCCTATCGTTTAACAGGAGAAATTACTAAAGACAAAGCAATTGAACAACTGGAAGAGTTATTTAAAAGAACAGATAACCGACACTCTTATCAAAATACATACGTCGCAGTAAATGATGAAACAAATCAAATTTTAGGCATGATTGTTTTATATAGTGGTAGAGACGGAGAAAGCTTAGATGCTTCCTTGCAACAATGGCTCAAGCGTAAAAATGCTCCAATAAGTAAAATTGACCCCGAAGCCCACCCTGATGAGTACTATATTGACACAATTTGTGTTCACGAAAGCTCTCGTGGTTTAGGTCTAGGAACAAAACTTTTGCAATTTGCAGAGCAAGAAGCATTACGAAAAGGTTTCACGAAACTCTCACTTAATGTAGAAAGCGTAAAGGACAGCGCAAGAAGATTATATGAAAGAGTAGGCTTTACTGTGACAGAACCTTGGTCAATCATTGGTGAATCATTCGATCATATGGTAAAAAAAATAAAATGAAATAAAATGAAATGTAGGTCAGACATCTTGAAATCAAATCTTCTTTACCCATTACTCATTATCATAGCATCAAGTTGCTATGGGATCTTATCAACCATAGTAAAAGTAGCAATGGGAAATGGCTTTACTTCGGCTGAAGCCGTTTCTAGCCAATACATCGTAGGATTCATACTTATCCTACTTTTATTTATTACAACACAAAGGAACTTTCCACGAATTTCTAAGTCAGGTTATCTTATAATCTTTGTATCTGGAATTTTTACTGGCACAACCGGTGTTATTTATGGAATGTCATTAGAATATTTACCCGCCTCTTTAGCGGTCGTTATGTTATTTCAATTTACATGGATTGGAATGTTCATTGATTGTGCTCTAAATAGAAGGCTGCCTAATCAAACGGAATCCATTTCTTTAGCTTTTTTATTTGTAGGAACGATTCTAGCAGCCGGTATTCTGGATGTAGACTTAACTAATATAGCTTGGCAGGGTTGGGCATTGGGATTTGCTTCTGCAATTAGCTTCGCCATATTTATACAGGTGAACTCGCACAAAGTTGAAGGAGTCTCTACAATCGCTCGCACATTTTACATGTCATTTATTGCCCTAATATTATCCAGCTTGTTTTTAGCACCTGAGATTATTTGGAACGGAAAATTACTGAACGAAGGTTTATGGAAATTCGGACTTGTCCTTGGCGCTTTCGGGACAATAGTGCCAATTTTATTATTCTCAGTTGCAGCTCCAAAGGTCGGCGGTGGGCTAACATCTATATTAAGCGCTATGGAACTGCCAGTAGCCATTCTAGCCTCTGTCATTGTTTTACATGAAAAGCTGACGATTTTGCAGTGTTTAGGAATCGTATTAGTTTTAATTGGTATGAGTTTGCCAACAGTAATAGCCCAAAGAAAAGCCAAAGTTAAACATTAACTATATAAAGATGGTGAAGTACGTAACCTTTTATAAATTAGGCAGTACAATAGGATAAATAAGAAATATTTTTAAAGTGAATTTGGGACTTACTCTGGAGGCGAACTAATCGATGTTTCAGGATTACAAAAGCCGAATAAATGAGATTGAGGGAAATCAGTTTCCTTCAAATAGTTACCGCCAAATGGTTCTCCAGCCAGCATACGATGAAGCTAAAAAACACTTTTTAACATCAATGGTGCAAATACATATTGCCCATCTAAAGATGCTTGAAGAGCAAACACTTGTAACCAAAGAAGAGGCAAAGAGAATTGGTGAGGCAATTGCTAACTTAGATTTAGACTACTATAAAACACGTGATTATAATCCCCAATTTGAGGATTTGTTTTTCCGCATTGAAAATAAGTTAATTGAATTAGCTGGAGATGTGGCCGGTAACTTGCACATCGGCCGTAGTCGAAATGATATGGGTATTGCTATTTACCGTATGACAATACGTAAAAAGCTACTTTCCCTAATGAAAGCATTAATTTCATTAAGGTCATCCTTAATTGTATTTGCAGAAGAACATGTAGAAACGATTATGATCGGCTATACCCATACACAACAAGCACAACCTACAACCTTTGCCCATTACTTAAAGGCTGTTATTGATCAACTTTCTCGTGATTTCAAACGTATGCAAGCTGCCTACAATACAGTAAACAGTAGTAGTATGGGTGCAGCTGCCTTAACAACAACAAGCTTTAATATTAGCCGTGAGCGTATGGCCGAACTTCTAGCGTTTGATGCAATTATTGAAAATGCTTGGGATGCCGTAGCTGGTGCAGACTATATTGCCGAAACAGCAAGTGTGGTTCAACTTTCTGCGTTAAATCTTGGCCGCACTTCACAGGATTTTTTACAGTGGGCAACGCAAGAATTTAATGCCTTTAGTTTAGCTAGCCCATATGTTCAAGTAAGTTCGATTATGCCACAAAAGCGCAATCCTGTTTCAATTGAACATACTCGCTCATTATTGTCTTCAGTGATTGGTGATGCTTCAACAGTACTACAAATGATTCATAACACACCGTTTGGAGATATTGTAGATACCGAAGATGACATGCAACCATACTTATGGCGAGCAATGGAGAAATTAAGAGGAATCTATCAATTGTTTGGTAGCGTCGTTGTTACCATGGAAGTAAATAAAGAAAAGTTGTTAAAACGGGCAGAAAACAGTTTTGCTAATGTAACGGAGCTAGCGGATTCACTTGTTCGGTCTGAAGGTATTTCATTTCGTCAAGCGCACCGAATCGTTAGTAGCTGTATAAAAGAACTTCTTCAAGCAAAAAAAGAATCTTTAGAGAGTTTAACTTGGGAACTGGCTAATGAAAAAGCGCTGGAAGTAACGGGGAAGGCGCTAAAAATTTCAAAAACAGACTTTGATAATTCGTTAAAGCCAGAATTCTTCGTCAATGTTCGAAAACTATTAGGTGGCCCTGCACCTGACACAATGAGAAACTCACTTATTCAGGCTCAGGCCGTTACCCCCTTGCTTGAAAAGTGGGTGAAGGAAAAAGAAAATCAAATTTTGCAGTGTGAAGAACAATTACAGCAATATCTTGAAGGTTGGAAAAAGAAATGACAGATTGCATCATTTTATCAATTGACGGAGGTGCAACGAAAACCTCTCTCTTATTACGTTCGGAAAGTGGTAATGTAATTTTTGAAAAAACGTCAAGTGGCTCTAACTATCAAACAATTGGAGCAGAGAAAGTAGTCTCAGTTCTTACAGACTTATTATTTAAAGCTTATCAAGCTACAAATTGCTCCAATATAGATTGTGCAGTTTTTGCAATGGCAGGAATTGATACAGAACGGGATTTAATCACTGTCAAACAAATTATAGAAACGGCTTGTTCTAATGTTCCCTTTATAATAAATCATTTGATTGTTGAAAATGATGTTTTGGCAACCTTAATTGGTTTAACAAAGGGTTCTCCCGGTGCACTTCTGATTTCTGGAACAGGTTCTATTGCTTTTGCTACAGACGGTAGAGACACATTCACACGCACAGGTGGATGGGGACACCGCGCAAGCGATGAAGGAAGTGGGTATTTTATTGGCCGGGAAATTTTACAAACCATTTTTCGTACAGAAGATGGTAGAAATACAAAGCCAACAGTATTGACAGAGCTTGTTTTAAAAAAGCTTGAAATTAAATCAGTAGAACAATTAAATTCTTGGCTCTACCAAGAACAATACACGAACGCACAAACTGCTAGCATAAGCTCTGTTCTTCCACAAGCTATTGTATTAGAGGATGAACTAGCCATCAATATAGCTCAAAATGCTGCAAAGGAACTTTCCCTTTTAGCATTAACAACTGTTCGGAAATTGGAGATTGGAAACACCCCATTCACTATGTATTTAAATGGTGGTGTCTTAAAACATAACCCATTTATTTTAACAGCATTTAAACAATACACGGTAAATGCCCTCCCAAATATTTCATTTACTTTATGTAATGAAAATCCAATTACTTATATAACAGATCGAGCTCTCTATGCCTTGAAAACATAAAAAATCCGCCTATTTAAAGGCGGGTTTTTTATTGGGAAATTTGATTGGCTCATATGGCAAAGGAATTTGTACGTGTACATAGCATGTAGCACAGCTAAACTGGGCTTTTATCTCTTTATTTAATCATAACTCCATTTGTTTCAGCCCATCAGGTGCGTGAAAGTATAAGAAGCCATCTTCAATAAATAAATCTTTGACTTCATCACGATAAACGATAGATTGTTCGGTGCCATTTGTTTTAATTTTTGTTAAAAATGCACCGTTAGAGTAATTACTGAAGTAAATCCAGTTTCCGTATCCAACAATAAATTGAGCACGTGCTTCAGTTAAACGTTTCGTTTTCCCTGTCGATAAATCTAGAGTATACAATTTATGATCGTCATCTACATTACTATAATAAATAGCGCCATCCACCTCATATGCATGGTCGACCTGACTCATCACTGTATACTTTTCATTTGTAGCCGCCGGATAATCCGATTGGTTCCAACTATGATCCAACTTCATCTTGGCATCTGTTGTTAAAAAGTATTTATAGCTCACAATATTTTTTCGATCAGGAACAGGGTCATTCCAAGTTGTGTCAAGATGATACCACTGACCATCAACTTTGACTAAATTCCAAGCATGTCCACCAGTATAAACTTCTCCCACAACATACTTCGTTTCAACACCAAGTTCTTGCAGCATCTTTAAAGCAAGTAGCGCATATCCCTGACAAACGCCCTTTCCTTCTTGTAATACTGCACAGGCACTATGTGGGCTTATGGTTGTTTCCGTACTATACGCTGTGTTTTTGACAATATAATCATTTACAAACTTTACCTTTTCAAAATCCGTCATCGATTCCGGTGATATAGTAGAAAGAATACTCGCCACTTCTCTGTTGACGATTTCCTCTTGTGCTGCATTCGTTAAATATTGTTGGTGAACTGTAATTTTAGCATCTAGCTTACTATATTCATATTCAATTTTACGGTCAGATAAATGCCCCTGAATGTATTGTTCACGATCAGCAGCATCTTCAGTTGCCCGTTCAATCATATTTTCAATGTCACTTGTACTACCTACATAGTGAATTATAAAATTTGTTTCCCATTGGCTAAAGTAGTAATAGAATGCATCTGTTAATGCTTCTACTGAATTTACTTTGTCAGGCAAAACTGCACCTGATGTTGTTGCAACCATTGGAGATTGAGACTCTTCAACTGAATTCGTAACAGTTTTCTCAATATCCTTCATAACTTCTCCCGATAAGACTTTAGAAGTTACATCGGTAATTACATTATCTTCACTTAATATGTTTTGCGCATCTGTTAGAAACTGCTTGCCGTAATCATAGGCTGGCTTTATGAAAACCAGAAGGATGACAACAAGAGTTATTCGTTTTAACATCGTATACACCTCAAATGGTTTTACTGTTATCCATTACTATACTATTTCTTGCTCTGCATTATATTGATATTGGTCCCCAAACATTTTTTTCAACATTTGATGCGCTTCTTCTTTCATATCATCTGAAATTGAATGATAAATAACTGAAATGGCTTTTGCAATCACAATCGCATCATCAGTTAGCCCGACCATTGGCAAAAAATCTGCTACAAGGTCAACCGGTAATATAAAGTAACCGAGTACACCTAAAATAAAGAGCTTATCTTTTTTCGGCATTTCTGGACTTTTTAACGCGCAGAATAATGTCGTTGCACTATGTAACCCTTTAAATCCTAATTTCATTCCATAGACCTGAACTTTATGCATGAACTTTTTAGGTGAGTAATGCTTCTCTTTCCCTTCTATGACCTTTTGTAATTGGAGATCCTCATCCATCGTACTTCCTCCTCTTATCTGCATCCAAAAAGATTATTTATTTAATCTCAAAGACTTAACTTATTACTATTATTTCCAAATAAACAAAAAAGTACTACATAAAAGAATTATCCCTGCAAGAATAGTAGCCCTTTTAGTAGTACTATAAATATATACGGTGTTGTTTCCTTAAAGGTTTCAATGTCTATTTACTAATTTAAAATTTTCCACTCATTAAATAGCTAGCTAGTATTACCTTCCGAAGCACCTTTTTCACTTAGCTATTAAATCGAGTCCTTCCTAATCTATTTCAATAGATATATGCTCAAATTTTGAAACATCAAACAATCCTGTATCAGTTAATTTTAATTCTGGAATGACTGGTAAACTTAAAAATGAAAGTGTTAAAAAGAAGTGGAAATTCAACTCTGGATGAATCTGATGAAGTGCATCATGAACTTCCCGAAGTTTAGTTAACGCCTCATATGCAGGTAGTGTTGACATAAGTCCTGCTATTTCTAATGGTAAGGAACCAATAATTTTCCCCTCATTAGCGACTACAAGACCACCTTTGATTTTTTGAAGTTCTTCTAATGCAACTACCATATCTTGATCATTCGTTCCAACAACAATTGCATTATGAGAATCATGAGCTATTGTTGTAGCTACTGCACCCTTTTTTAATTTAAAGCCATGAACAATGGCAAGACCCTTCGTTCCTAATTTATGATGACGCTCAATTACTGCAAGTTTCAGAAGATCCCTTTCAATCGAGGGTTTGAAATAACCATCTTCAACTTCTACTTCCATTACGACCCGTTTTGTTGTAATTTGATTTGGTATAATTTCAATCACATTTGCTCGGTTGCCTTTTGTAAAAGGAATTGAAAGATCTTGCTCATTAAAAGATAGTATGTGTACGGAGTCTAGTATGGCATCATCTATTTTAATAGGAGCTAGCTCTGTTCTTAGTACTTGTCCATTTTCGGCAACTTTCACCCCATCTTTCCACACTGCTTTAGCTTTCATTGTATGCAAATCTTCTAACAGTACAAAATCAGCTATATATCCTTCCGTAATCGCTCCTTTACCAAATAAACGATAACATTCTGCTGCGTTAAGAGTGGCTAGTTGAATGGCTTGAAGAGGTTCCATCCCATGTTTTATGGCAAGGGCCACAGCATAATTAATACTTCCTTCCTCTATTAGTTCATCCAGATGTTTATCATCTGTACAAAACGTAAATCGTCTTGCATTTACAGTGTTGATAGCTGGCAGTAAGTCGACTACATTTTTAGCTGCTGACCCCTCTCTCAACAGAACGTACATCCCTTGTTGAACCCGTTCACGTGCTTCTTCTGCTGATACACACTCATGATCAGTATGAATTCCAGCTGCTCGATAACCACGTATTTGAGAGCGATTAAGTCCTGCCCCATGTCCATCGATTATAAATCCGGAGTCTGCTGCCAACATTAACTTATCAAGCATGTCTGGGTCACTACTTAGAACTGCTGGAAAATCCATAACTTCTGCCAAACCTAGAACTTCCTTGTTTTCAAGAAATGGTGCTAAATCCTTTGCCTTCATCACTGCGCCTGCATGCTCAAAAGAAGTAGATGGAACACTTGAAGGGAGCATAAAATAAATATCCATCCCTGCATGTCTTGCATCTTCTAGCATAAACTGCATTCCTTTACTACCTGACACATTGACGATTTCATGCGGATCCGTAATAACAGAAGTAATTCCATGTGGGAGAATGACTTGATTAAATTGTGATGGAGGTAGCATGGATGACTCAATATGAATATGTGCATCAATTAATCCTGGGATTACATATTTTCCTTCTGCATCTTCCTCAACTTTTGCGAAAAAATCATCATTTTCATCCACAGCTATAATCTTACCGTTTTTCACGACAATGCTTGCCTTTCTCCACCTTAAGGAAAATACATCCGCAACGACTGCATTCTTTAATATAAAATCGGCTTCTATTCTTTTTTGAGATGCCTCTATTTGTTGACTAAGCATATTTTGATCCATTTGATTTTCCTTTCTTAAATTCCTTATTTTTATATTTTATTTAAATAGCGTTTTAGTTATTTCCTTCTTGTATAAAAATTAAAAAAGAGTACCTTACTACTTTGTATAAGTAAGTAAAGCACTCCAGTTTACTTATTCTATTAATACCCTAAGTGAACATTGGTTAGTACTAACATTCATGGTAAGCAACATTAACCTTGAATAATACTTGTTAGCTAATTTTTTCGTATCCCGGTAAAGTTAAGAATTCTACAAATTCATCTTGTTCAATTAAATTTTTGAATAAATCTGCCGCTTCAGTATAACGGCCACTACCATAGGCATGCTCTCCAACTGCTTCTTTAATATTCCCAAGCTCTTCTTGTAAAATGTCTAAAACAAACGGTAATGTAATGTTTCGTCCATCTTCTAGTTTTCCTTTTTCATGTCGAATCCATTGCCATACTTGTGTACGGGAGATCTCTGCAGTTGCTGCGTCTTCCATTAAGTTATTAATTGGTGCTGCACCATTTCCACGTAACCAAGAAGCAATATACTGGACACCTACACTTACATTTACGCGGAGTCCCCCTTCTGTAATAGTACCCTCTGGAACGGCAACTAAATCTTCAGCTGTTACAGCAACATCTTCACGTTTTTTATCTATTTGGTTTGGTGTTTTCATTACTGCATCAAATTGCTCCATTGCAACTGGAACAAGACCCGGATGTGCAACCCATGTACCATCATGGCCATCTGTTGCTTCACGACGTTTATCTTCTCGTACTTTTTCAAATGCCATTTCATTTGCCTGTTCATCATTTTTAACTGGAATTTGAGCAGCCATTCCACCAATTGCTGGTGCATTGCGTTTATGACACGTTTGAATACATAAAGAGGTATATGCACGCATAAACGGAACGGTCATGGTTACTTGACCACGGTCAGGTAAAATAACCTCTGGATTGTTACGGAGACGTTTAATATAGCTGAAGATATAATCCCAGCGTCCACAGTTTAACCCAGCTGAATGCTCACGTAACTCATAAAGAATTTCATCCATTTCAAATGCAGCAAGTATTGTTTCGATTAATACAGTAGCTTTGATTGTACCTTGTGGAATGCCTAGATACTCTTGTGCATAAACAAATACATCATTCCATAAACGGGCTTCTAAATGGCTTTCAAGTTTTGGTAAGTAAAAATATGGCCCTGTTCCACGTGCTAGCGCATCCTTTGCATTATGGAAAAAGTAAAGACCGAAATCAAAAAGACTACCAGACATTGGCTCTCCATTAATTAGAACATTCTTTTCTAGTAAATGTAATCCACGAGGACGAACTAAAAGAACTGCTGATTGTTCCTTTAGTTTATATTGCTTTCCATTTGAAGCTTGTGTAAGTTCAATTGTTCGATTTACAGCGTCACGCATATTTATTTGACCTGCAATCATATTCTCCCAAGTAGGAGTTGAAGCATCCTCAAAACAAGCCATAAACATTTTAGCCCCAGAGTTTAAAGCATTAATTACCATTTTACGGTCAACTGCAGGTCCAGTGATTTCTACACGACGGTCTTGTAAATCTTTTGGTAGTGGCGCAATTGTCCATTTACCTTCACGAATATGCTTCGTTTCTACTAAGAAATCTAGTTTTCCTCCAGCATCAAGACGTTTTTGCCGAGTGGCACGCCTCTGTAACAATTCCTTGCGACGGCCATCAAATTTTTCATGTAATTGAAGAAGAAAGTTTAATGCTTCAGATGTTAAAATCTCATTTACTTCCTTTGTTAACTCTCCAACTATTTTCAATTTTTGAGATGTTGCCTGTTTCATTCTAAAGATCCCCATCCTTTTATGAAATAACTGTAATTTGATATTGCTTAGAATCAGTCTTTATCCGTTTTCAAAACACTGTCACTAAACAATATAATTACAATTGATTTGCGAACAGATTTTGCAGCCTTTAATGCTTGCTGCAAAATCTGGCGCGTAGAGTGAAACGTGCTAAATGTACTCAGTTTAAATAATTCGTTAAATGAATTGAGCAGTTTCCGTTGACCCCTTCATTGCTGTAGTTGAAGATGTACCACCTGAAATTGTTTGAGCCACTTCGTCAAAGTAACCTGTACCCACTTCACGTTGATGTCTTGTTGCTGTATACCCCTTTGATTCTAAATCAAATTCCGCTTGCTGTAATTTAGAGTAAGCGGCCATCCCATTATCTTTATAATCAACTGCAAGTTCAAACATGGATTTATTTAATGAGTGGAAACCTGCAAGAGTTACAAATTGGAATTTGTATCCAAGCTTTGCAAGTTCGCGTTGAAATTCAGCAATTTCTTTTTCTGAAAGTTTAGCTTTCCAATTAAATGAAGGTGAACAATTGTAAGCAAGCATTTTACCTGGGAATTTTTCATGAATTCCCTCCGCAAATGTTCGAGCCTCCTCAATAGAAGGCTTAGACGTTTCACACCAGATTAAATCAGCATAAGGTGCGTAAGCTAAACCTCGAGCAATTGCTTGTTGAATACCGGCTCTAGTACGGAAGAATCCTTCAGGCGTACGTTCGCCCGTAATGAATTCAGCATCACGAGGGTCAATATCACTCGTCACCATATCAGCAGCATCTGCATCTGTGCGAGCAATAAGAATTGTCTCAGTACCCATAACATCCATTGCTAGTCGAGCTGCTACTAAGTTACGTACTGCATTTTGAGTAGGAAGTAGTACTTTACCACCTAAGTGACCACATTTTTTCTCGGAAGCAAGTTGATCTTCTAAGTGAACACCTGCAGTACCCGCTTCGATCATACCCTTAACAAGTTCAAATACGTTCAGAGGTCCACCAAAACCTGCCTCTGCATCCGCAACAATTGGAGCAAACCAGTCAAAGTCATCATTACGACCTTCTGCATGATCGATTTGGTCCGCACGTTGTAGCGCTTGGTTAATTCGCTTAACAACTTGCGGTACAGAGTTTGCTGGATATAAAGATTGATCAGGATACATTTGACCTGCCAGGTTGGCATCGGCTGCTACTTGCCACCCTGATAAGTAAATAGCCTTTAAACCTGCCTTCACCTGTTGCACCGCTTGGTTTCCAGTTAATGCACCCAATGCATTAATAAAGTCTTCTTCATTTAAAGACTTCCATAAACGAGCTGCCCCACGTTTAGCCAATGTTTGTTCAACTACAACAGAACCTTGTAATTTTACAACTTCTTCAGCAGTATATGGACGATTGATTCCTTTCCATCTCGGATTTTCTGCCCAATCTTTCTTTAATGCAGCAATCTTTTCTTGTCTTGTCGACATGAACGATTCACACCTTCCCCTTTTTGTTAAAAAAGTCTTTCCTCTACTGTTCCATAACAGATTTACTTGTTGTAAATTAATATATAACAGAATGGAAATTTTTGCACCAATTTATGACCAAACACCATATTTTGAGGATAACAATAAGATATAAAAGGATGAACGTTGATTTTGTATTTCACAAGGGGGAAATTGTAAATATGAAATTAAGAGAATTACATATTCCTGAAGGGGGATTTGAGCAATTAAAAATTATTTTGGAAGATTGGATTCCTAAAGAAGCTTCTATCGTTGTAGCAATAGGGGGCTCTTATGTTTATTTAGCACAAAGTACACAACATATTCATTTAAAACTGAGGGAAAAGGTACTACCAGATAGTATTGCAGCGCGAGTTCTAAAAACTAGACGAAAAACTGACAAAGTCGTCGATCAGTCAATTTTTGATGTTCCATGTTATGTAGTCGGATATCCACTAACTATTGACGACTTTGAAGCTGCCTTGGTTATTATCCTACCTTCAACCGTCTATAATGAGAAACAGCCATACAAATTTTTAACAGGTAGGCAGAATGAAGATTGGTTACCTGTTCCGACTGATCAAATCTCCCATATAGAAAGTTTGCAAAAACGCACATGGTTCTACGTGCTAAATGAACAATACAAAACGAATATTACTCTAAAGGAGCTCGAAACAAGGTTACCAGAACAATTTATCCGTATCCATCGGTCATATATTTTAAATATTTACTACATCCAAAAGATTAAAAAAGATTTAGCTTCAAATTTTGTTGTATTACTAAAAAATGGAGTGGAGCTTCCGGTTAGCCAAACTTATCTAAGTCATTTAAGAAGTGTTTTAGAATTTTAAATTTTATATCACATATCTTTCAATATAATTAATAAAGAGCGTAAGTTTATACTTAAACCTTACGATTCGTTGTCCTACGCTCAAAGAAAGCCTCCATCAATATTTGTTCAATTCGCAGGTGACGGAGATAAATTTCTTTGTCACTTGTCAACTCTCGATCTTCCACCACTTTATGATGAATTAAAAACAACCTAAATACTGTGGCTGGCGTTGTTCATACGTACATTTCTTTAATAGTTCTAGCTAAAGTTTTTAAAAATAAATCAAAACCACCAGTCGAACTGGTGGTTTGCTCTACGCGTGAAACGCTGGGTTACTGGCTCATGTCTAAAGACATACTGAAAGGTCCGCCAACCGCACTTTTCGTTTCCTCACTGACCGCTAAAGCCGTTTAATTTATTTTCTCTTTTTCTTTATTTCTTCACCTGTGAATGGGTCGATGAATTCTTTCATTGTCATCTGATCCTCTAGGATATCTTCTTGTAATTGGTTTTTGATATATTTTTGGATTACTTTCCGATTCCAACCTACTGTATCAACATAGTTACCTCGACACCCAAATTTTCGATTTCCATATCGATATTTTAAATTGGCATGTCGATCAAAGATCATCAAACTACTTTTTCCTTTTAAATACCCTACAAATGCCGAAAGACTTAACTTCAGTGGAATACTTACAAGCATCTGTATATGATCCGGACATGCTGTTGCTTCAATAATTTCTACTCCTTTTCTTTCACATAGTTGACGCAATATTCTCCCTTTATCTACTTTGATTTGAGCATAAATTATCTGTCTTCTGTATTTTGGTGCGAAAACAATGTGATACTTACAATTCCATGTTGTATATGCTAAACTTTTATTATCCAATTTTGGAGCTCCTTTCGTACGAAGTCGGTTGACCAGACCTGACTTTATTGTACGACTGGAGTTTTTTTTATGTCGATAGCTAAAAGCTTTCCGGAACCCCCTGCATAGTAGGGGTTTTCAAACCATACAAATAAAAAAAGCCTAAGCTATATGCTTAGGCTTTAAACTTGCGTAGCGACGTCCTACTCTCACAGGGGGAAGCCCCCAACTACCATCGGCGCTAAAGAGCTTAACTTCCGTGTTCGGTATGGGAACGGGTGTGACCTCTTTGCCATTATCACTACACTATTTACTTGAGAGCTTGTTCTCTCAAAACTGGATAAAGACATTGATTGCGTTCAAAATTTTGGTTAAGTCCTCGATCGATTAGTATTCGTCAGCTCCATGTGTCGCCACACTTCCACCTCGAACCTATCTACCTCATCGTCTTTGAGGGATCTTACTTACTAATGTAATGGGAAATCTCATCTTGAGGGGGGCTTCATGCTTAGATGCTTTCAGCACTTATCCCGTCCACACATAGCTACCCAGCGATGCCTTTGGCAAGACAACTGGTACACCAGCGGTGTGTCCATCCCGGTCCTCTCGTACTAAGGACAGCTCCTCTCAAATTTCCTACGCCCACGACGGATAGGGACCGAACTGTCTCACGACGTTCTGAACCCAGCTCGCGTACCGCTTTAATGGGCGAACAGCCCAACCCTTGGGACCGACTACAGCCCCAGGATGCGATGAGCCGACATCGAGGTGCCAAACCTCCCCGTCGATGTGGACTCTTGGGGGAGATAAGCCTGTTATCCCCGGGGTAGCTTTTATCCGTTGAGCGATGGCCCTTCCATGCGGAACCACCGGATCACTAAGCCCGTCTTTCGACCCTGCTCGACTTGTAGGTCTCGCAGTCAAGCTCCCTTGTGCCTTTACACTCTACGAATGATTTCCAACCATTCTGAGGGAACCTTTGGGCGCCTCCGTTACCTTTTAGGAGGCGACCGCCCCAGTCAAACTGTCCACCTGACACTGTCTCCTACCCCGATAAGGGGTACGGGTTAGAACCTCAATACAACCAGGGTAGTATCCCACCGACGCCTCCACGCAAGCTGGCGCTCACGTTTCTCAGGCTCCTACCTATCCTGTACAAGTTGTACCGAGATTCAATATCAAGCTACAGTAAAGCTCCACGGGGTCTTTCCGTCCTGTCGCGGGTAACCTGCATCTTCACAGGTACTATAATTTCACCGAGTCTCTCGTTGAGACAGTGCCCAGATCGTTACGCCTTTCGTGCGGGTCGGAACTTACCCGACAAGGAATTTCGCTACCTTAGGACCGTTATAGTTACGGCCGCCGTTTACTGGGGCTTCAATTCGCAGCTTCGCTTGCGCTAACCACTCCTCTTAACCTTCCAGCACCGGGCAGGCGTCAGCCCCTATACGTCACCTTACGGTTTTGCAGAGACCTGTGTTTTTGCTAAACAGTCGCCTGGGCCTATTCACTGCGGCTCTCGAAGGCTTTCACCCTCAAGAGCACCCCTTCTCCCGAAGTTACGGGGTCATTTTGCCGAGTTCCTTAACGAGAGTTCTCTCGCACACCTTAGGATTCTCTCCTCGACTACCTGTGTCGGTTTGCGGTACGGGCACCTCCCGCCTCGCTAGAGGCTTTTCTTGGCAGTGTGAAATCAGGAACTTCGCTCATACGAGCTCGCCATCACAGCTCAACGTTACAGGAAGCGGATTTGCCTACTTCCACGCCTTACTGCTTGGACGCGCACAACCAACGGCGCGCTTACCCTATCCTACTGCGTCCCCCCATTACTCAAACGGCGGGGAGGTGGTACAGGAATATCAACCTGTTGTCCATCGTCTACGCCTATCGGCCTCGACTTAGGTCCCGACTAACCCTGAGCGGACGAGCCTTCCTCAGGAAACCTTAGTCATACGGTGGATGGGATTCTCACCCATCTTTCGCTACTCATACCGGCATTCTCACTTCTAAGCGCTCCACCAGTCCTTCCGGTCTGACTTCAACGCACTTAGAACGCTCTCCTACCACTGACATCGTAGATGTCAATCCACAGCTTCGGTGAATCGTTTAGCCCCGATACATTTTCGGCGCAGCGTCACTCGACCAGTGAGCTATTACGCACTCTTTAAATGATGGCTGCTTCTAAGCCAACATCCTGGTTGTCTAAGCAACGCCACATCCTTTTCCACTTAACGATTACTTTGGGACCTTAGCTGGTGGTCTGGGCTGTTTCCCTTTTGACTACGGATCTTATCACTCGCAGTCTGACTCCCGTGTATAAATATCTGGCATTCGGAGTTTGTCTGAATTCGGTAACCCGAGATGGGCCCCTAGTCCAAACAGTGCTCTACCTCCAGTATTCTCTGGTCACGAGGCTAGCCCTAAAGCTATTTCGGAGAGAACCAGCTATCTCCAAGTTCGATTGGAATTTCTCCGCTACCCACACCTCATCCCCGCACTTTTCAACGTGCGTGGGTTCGGGCCTCCAGTAAGTGTTACCTCACCTTCACCCTGGACATGGGTAGATCACCTGGTTTCGGGTCTACGACCACGTACTCATTCGCCCTATTCAGACTCGCTTTCGCTGCGGCTCCGTCTTCACAACTTAACCTTGCACGTAATCGTAACTCGCCGGTTCATTCTACAAAAGGCACGCTATCACCCATTAACGGGCTCTAACTACTTGTAGGCACATGGTTTCAGGTTCTATTTCACTCCCCTCCCGGGGTGCTTTTCACCTTTCCCTCACGGTACTGGTTCACTATCGGTCACTAGGGAGTATTTAGCCTTGGGAGATGGTCCTCCCGGATTCCGACGGAATTTCACGTGTTCCGCCGTACTCAGGATACACTCAAGAGGGAATGAACTTTTGACTACAGGGCTTTTACCTGCTATGGCGGGACTTTCCAGACCGCTTCGTCTAATTCATTCTTTTGTAACTCCGTATAGAGTGTCCTACAACCCCAAGAGGCAAGCCTCTTGGTTTGGGCTCTTCCCGTTTCGCTCGCCGCTACTTAGGGAATCGAATAATTTCTTTCTCTTCCTCCAGGTACTTAGATGTTTCAGTTCCCTGGGTATGCCATCAAGACGCTATGTATTCACGTCAAGATACTGCTCCATTACGAACAGTGGGTTCCCCCATTCGGAAATCTCCGGATCAAAGCTCACTTACAGCTCCCCGAAGCATATCGGTGTTAGTGCCGTCCTTCATCGGCTCCTAGTGCCAAGGCATTCACCATGCGCCCTTAATAACTTAACCTAAAAGTTAGTTACTGCTTCTCTATAAAAAAGAAGACTTAAGAACTTACGATAAATTACTTGAATTTATTTCATTGCTTTCAATGTCGTTTTATCCAGTTTTCAAAGAACAAAATTGAAGTATCGTTGTCTAGCTCCAAACGCTAACTCGTACGTCTGTTTCACCCTTGTCCTTCGAATGCAAGCATTCTAGTTCAAGGCCTCCAACAGCCTATCGAGTTGAACGAACGTTTTCCGCTTTTCTAATGAACACTTCAAAACTGAACACAAAACGTTAATGTTTATAAGCCCGAAGGCTAATATTTCCGTTAAAATCCTTAGAAAGGAGGTGATCCAGCCGCACCTTCCGATACGGCTACCTTGTTACGACTTCACCCCAATCATCTGTCCCACCTTCGGCGGCTGGCCCCAAAAGGTTACCTCACCGACTTCGGGTGTTACAAACTCTCGTGGTGTGACGGGCGGTGTGTACAAGGCCCGGGAACGTATTCACCGCGGCATGCTGATCCGCGATTACTAGCGATTCCGGCTTCATGTAGGCGAGTTGCAGCCTACAATCCGAACTGAGAACGGTTTTATCGGATTAGCTCCCCCTCGCGGGTTGGCAACCGTTTGTACCGTCCATTGTAGCACGTGTGTAGCCCAGGTCATAAGGGGCATGATGATTTGACGTCATCCCCACCTTCCTCCGGTTTGTCACCGGCAGTCACCTTAGAGTGCCCAACTAAATGATGGCAACTAAGATCAAGGGTTGCGCTCGTTGCGGGACTTAACCCAACATCTCACGACACGAGCTGACGACAACCATGCACCACCTGTCACCACTGTCCCCGAAGGGAAAACTATGTCTCCATAGCGGTCAGTGGGATGTCAAGACCTGGTAAGGTTCTTCGCGTTGCTTCGAATTAAACCACATGCTCCACCGCTTGTGCGGGCCCCCGTCAATTCCTTTGAGTTTCAGTCTTGCGACCGTACTCCCCAGGCGGAGTGCTTAATGCGTTAGCTGCAGCACTAAGGGGCGGAAACCCCCTAACACTTAGCACTCATCGTTTACGGCGTGGACTACCAGGGTATCTAATCCTGTTTGCTCCCCACGCTTTCGCGCCTCAGCGTCAGTTACAGACCAGAAAGTCGCCTTCGCCACTGGTGTTCCTCCAAATCTCTACGCATTTCACCGCTACACTTGGAATTCCACTTTCCTCTTCTGCACTCAAGTCTCCCAGTTTCCAATGACCCTCCCCGGTTAAGCCGGGGGCTTTCACATCAGACTTAAGAAACCGCCTGCGCGCGCTTTACGCCCAATAATTCCGGACAACGCTTGCCACCTACGTATTACCGCGGCTGCTGGCACGTAGTTAGCCGTGGCTTTCTAATAAGGTACCGTCAAGGTGCAGCCAGTTACTACTGCACTTGTTCTTCCCTTACAACAGAGTTTTACGATCCGAAAACCTTCTTCACTCACGCGGCGTTGCTCCATCAGGCTTTCGCCCATTGTGGAAGATTCCCTACTGCTGCCTCCCGTAGGAGTCTGGGCCGTGTCTCAGTCCCAGTGTGGCCGATCACCCTCTCAGGTCGGCTACGCATCGTCGCCTAGGTGAGCCGTTACCTCACCTACTAGCTAATGCGCCGCGGGCCCATCCTATAGCGATAGCCGAAACCATCTTTCAACATCTCATCAGGAGATAAAATGTATTATTCGGTATTAGCCCCGGTTTCCCGGAGTTATCCCAAACTATAGGGCAGGTTGCCCACGTGTTACTCACCCGTCCGCCGCTAACTTTTGGGAGCAAGCTCCCGCAAGTTCGCTCGACTTGCATGTATTAGGCACGCCGCCAGCGTTCGTCCTGAGCCAGGATCAAACTCTCCATAAAAGAAAATTTGATAAAGCTCAAATTTTAGCTGGCATCAATTTTGATGTCCAAAATTTTGTTTCTTATTTAAAAGAAACGTTGATTTCATTAACGTTTTGTTGTTCAGTTTTCAAGGTTCATTATGGAGCCTAGCGGGATCGAACCGCTGACCTCCTGCGTGCAAGGCAGGCGCTCTCCCAGCTGAGCTAAGGCCCCTAAATAAATTTTAAAATGGTCGAGAAGACAGGATTCGAACCTGCGACCCCTTGGTCCCAAACCAAGTGCTCTACCAAGCTGAGCTACTTCTCGTTCTTTGGCGCGCCCGGCAGGAGTCGAACCCACAACCTTCTGATCCGTAGTCAGACGCTCTATCCAATTGAGCTACGGGCGCATTTCATTATTTAAAACTGGTGCCGAGGACCGGAATCGAACCGGTACGGTAGTCACCTACCGCAGGATTTTAAGTCCTGTGCGTCTGCCAGTTCCGCCACCCCGGCACATTTGGAACGGAAGACGAGGTTCGAACTCGCGACCCCCACCTTGGCAAGGTGGTGTTCTACCACTGAACTACTTCCGCATGTGCAAAATAATCACTATATTTAAATAAGTGGTGCGGGTGAAGGGAGTCGAACCCCCACGCCTTGCGGCGCTAGATCCTAAGTCTAGTGCGTCTGCCAATTCCGCCACACCCGCATTATTATTTATTAAAAAACTGGTGAGCCATGAAGGACTTGAACCTTCGACCCTCTGATTAAAAGTCAGATGCTCTACCACTGAGCTAATGGCTCGAAAATGGTGCCGGCGATAGGAGTCGAACCCACGACCTACTGATTACAAGTCAGTTGCTCTACCAACTGAGCTACACCGGCAATTATGGTGGAGGATGACGGGCTCGAACCGCCGACCCCCTGCTTGTAAGGCAGGTGCTCTCCCAGCTGAGCTAATCCTCCAAAGCCTAGCAACGTCCTACTCTCGCAGGGGGAAACCCCCAACTACCATCGGCGCTAAAGAGCTTAACTTCCGTGTTCGGTATGGGAACGGGTGTGACCTCTTTGCCATTATTACTAGACCTGTTTTTGAGACAAGATTTATTATAACATTTAAAATACCTTAATACAAGGTATTTTTTAAATCTCATTCTCTCAAAACTGGATAAAGACATTGATTGCGTTCAAAATTTTGGTTAAGTCCTCGATCGATTAGTATTCGTCAGCTCCATGTGTCGCCACACTTCCACCTCGAACCTATCTACCTCATCGTCTTTGAGGGATCTTACTTACTAATGTAATGGGAAATCTCATCTTGAGGGGGGCTTCATGCTTAGATGCTTTCAGCACTTATCCCGTCCACACATAGCTACCCAGCGATGCCTTTGGCAAGACAACTGGTACACCAGCGGTGTGTCCATCCCGGTCCTCTCGTACTAAGGACAGCTCCTCTCAAATTTCCTACGCCCACGACGGATAGGGACCGAACTGTCTCACGACGTTCTGAACCCAGCTCGCGTACCGCTTTAATGGGCGAACAGCCCAACCCTTGGGACCGACTACAGCCCCAGGATGCGATGAGCCGACATCGAGGTGCCAAACCTCCCCGTCGATGTGGACTCTTGGGGGAGATAAGCCTGTTATCCCCGGGGTAGCTTTTATCCGTTGAGCGATGGCCCTTCCATGCGGAACCACCGGATCACTAAGCCCGTCTTTCGACCCTGCTCGACTTGTAGGTCTCGCAGTCAAGCTCCCTTGTGCCTTTACACTCTACGAATGATTTCCAACCATTCTGAGGGAACCTTTGGGCGCCTCCGTTACCTTTTAGGAGGCGACCGCCCCAGTCAAACTGTCCACCTGACACTGTCTCCTACCCCGATAAGGGGTACGGGTTAGAACCTCAATACAACCAGGGTAGTATCCCACCGACGCCTCCACGCAAGCTGGCGCTCACGTTTCTCAGGCTCCTACCTATCCTGTACAAGTTGTACCGAGATTCAATATCAAGCTACAGTAAAGCTCCACGGGGTCTTTCCGTCCTGTCGCGGGTAACCTGCATCTTCACAGGTACTATAATTTCACCGAGTCTCTCGTTGAGACAGTGCCCAGATCGTTACGCCTTTCGTGCGGGTCGGAACTTACCCGACAAGGAATTTCGCTACCTTAGGACCGTTATAGTTACGGCCGCCGTTTACTGGGGCTTCAATTCGCAGCTTCGCTTGCGCTAACCACTCCTCTTAACCTTCCAGCACCGGGCAGGCGTCAGCCCCTATACGTCACCTTACGGTTTTGCAGAGACCTGTGTTTTTGCTAAACAGTCGCCTGGGCCTATTCACTGCGGCTCTCGAAGGCTTTCACCCTCAAGAGCACCCCTTCTCCCGAAGTTACGGGGTCATTTTGCCGAGTTCCTTAACGAGAGTTCTCTCGCACACCTTAGGATTCTCTCCTCGACTACCTGTGTCGGTTTGCGGTACGGGCACCTCCCGCCTCGCTAGAGGCTTTTCTTGGCAGTGTGAAATCAGGAACTTCGCTCATACGAGCTCGCCATCACAGCTCAACGTTACAGGAAGCGGATTTGCCTACTTCCACGCCTTACTGCTTGGACGCGCACAACCAACGGCGCGCTTACCCTATCCTACTGCGTCCCCCCATTACTCAAACGGCGGGGAGGTGGTACAGGAATATCAACCTGTTGTCCATCGTCTACGCCTATCGGCCTCGACTTAGGTCCCGACTAACCCTGAGCGGACGAGCCTTCCTCAGGAAACCTTAGTCATACGGTGGATGGGATTCTCACCCATCTTTCGCTACTCATACCGGCATTCTCACTTCTAAGCGCTCCACCAGTCCTTCCGGTCTGACTTCAACGCACTTAGAACGCTCTCCTACCACTGACATCGTAGATGTCAATCCACAGCTTCGGTGAATCGTTTAGCCCCGATACATTTTCGGCGCAGCGTCACTCGACCAGTGAGCTATTACGCACTCTTTAAATGATGGCTGCTTCTAAGCCAACATCCTGGTTGTCTAAGCAACGCCACATCCTTTTCCACTTAACGATTACTTTGGGACCTTAGCTGGTGGTCTGGGCTGTTTCCCTTTTGACTACGGATCTTATCACTCGCAGTCTGACTCCCGTGTATAAATATCTGGCATTCGGAGTTTGTCTGAATTCGGTAACCCGAGATGGGCCCCTAGTCCAAACAGTGCTCTACCTCCAGTATTCTCTGATCACGAGGCTAGCCCTAAAGCTATTTCGGAGAGAACCAGCTATCTCCAAGTTCGATTGGAATTTCTCCGCTACCCACACCTCATCCCCGCACTTTTCAACGTGCGTGGGTTCGGGCCTCCAGTAAGTGTTACCTCACCTTCACCCTGGACATGGGTAGATCACCTGGTTTCGGGTCTACGACCACGTACTCATTCGCCCTATTCAGACTCGCTTTCGCTGCGGCTCCGTCTTCACAACTTAACCTTGCACGTAATCGTAACTCGCCGGTTCATTCTACAAAAGGCACGCTATCACCCATTAACGGGCTCTAACTACTTGTAGGCACATGGTTTCAGGTTCTATTTCACTCCCCTCCCGGGGTGCTTTTCACCTTTCCCTCACGGTACTGGTTCACTATCGGTCACTAGGGAGTATTTAGCCTTGGGAGATGGTCCTCCCGGATTCCGACGGAATTTCACGTGTTCCGCCGTACTCAGGATACACTCAAGAGGGAATGAACTTTTGACTACAGGGCTTTTACCTGCTATGGCGGGACTTTCCAGACCGCTTCGTCTAATTCATTCTTTTGTAACTCCGTATAGAGTGTCCTACAACCCCAAGAGGCAAGCCTCTTGGTTTGGGCTCTTCCCGTTTCGCTCGCCGCTACTTAGGGAATCGAATAATTTCTTTCTCTTCCTCCAGGTACTTAGATGTTTCAGTTCCCTGGGTATGCCATCAAGACGCTATGTATTCACGTCAAGATACTGCTCCATTACGAACAGTGGGTTCCCCCATTCGGAAATCTCCGGATCAAAGCTCACTTACAGCTCCCCGAAGCATATCGGTGTTAGTGCCGTCCTTCATCGGCTCCTAGTGCCAAGGCATTCACCATGCGCCCTTAATAACTTAACCTATAAAAGTTAGTTACTGCTTTTCTAAAAGAAAAGACTTAAGAACTACATAATCAATTTCGTCTCGACGAAATTACCGTCCAGATTTTGATTTGGACACAGTCCAAATAACTTCATTGCAAAATCTGTGACATCCGTCGGAGACTTATAATCGTTCAGCTATGCTGAATGATTATAAATTTCTTGAACTATTGCTTTCAATGTCGTTTTATCCAGTTTTCAAAGAACAAGTTTTGAAATGTTTCTAATGAACACTTCAAAACTGAACACAAAACGTTAATGTTTATAAGCCCGAAGGCTAATATTTCCGTTAAAATCCTTAGAAAGGAGGTGATCCAGCCGCACCTTCCGATACGGCTACCTTGTTACGACTTCACCCCAATCATCTGTCCCACCTTCGGCGGCTGGCCCCAAAAGGTTACCTCACCGACTTCGGGTGTTACAAACTCTCGTGGTGTGACGGGCGGTGTGTACAAGGCCCGGGAACGTATTCACCGCGGCATGCTGATCCGCGATTACTAGCGATTCCGGCTTCATGTAGGCGAGTTGCAGCCTACAATCCGAACTGAGAACGGTTTTATCGGATTAGCTCCCCCTCGCGGGTTGGCAACCGTTTGTACCGTCCATTGTAGCACGTGTGTAGCCCAGGTCATAAGGGGCATGATGATTTGACGTCATCCCCACCTTCCTCCGGTTTGTCACCGGCAGTCACCTTAGAGTGCCCAACTAAATGATGGCAACTAAGATCAAGGGTTGCGCTCGTTGCGGGACTTAACCCAACATCTCACGACACGAGCTGACGACAACCATGCACCACCTGTCACCACTGTCCCCGAAGGGAAAACTATGTCTCCATAGCGGTCAGTGGGATGTCAAGACCTGGTAAGGTTCTTCGCGTTGCTTCGAATTAAACCACATGCTCCACCGCTTGTGCGGGCCCCCGTCAATTCCTTTGAGTTTCAGTCTTGCGACCGTACTCCCCAGGCGGAGTGCTTAATGCGTTAGCTGCAGCACTAAGGGGCGGAAACCCCCTAACACTTAGCACTCATCGTTTACGGCGTGGACTACCAGGGTATCTAATCCTGTTTGCTCCCCACGCTTTCGCGCCTCAGCGTCAGTTACAGACCAGAAAGTCGCCTTCGCCACTGGTGTTCCTCCAAATCTCTACGCATTTCACCGCTACACTTGGAATTCCACTTTCCTCTTCTGCACTCAAGTCTCCCAGTTTCCAATGACCCTCCCCGGTTAAGCCGGGGGCTTTCACATCAGACTTAAGAAACCGCCTGCGCGCGCTTTACGCCCAATAATTCCGGACAACGCTTGCCACCTACGTATTACCGCGGCTGCTGGCACGTAGTTAGCCGTGGCTTTCTAATAAGGTACCGTCAAGGTGCAGCCAGTTACTACTGCACTTGTTCTTCCCTTACAACAGAGTTTTACGATCCGAAAACCTTCTTCACTCACGCGGCGTTGCTCCATCAGGCTTTCGCCCATTGTGGAAGATTCCCTACTGCTGCCTCCCGTAGGAGTCTGGGCCGTGTCTCAGTCCCAGTGTGGCCGATCACCCTCTCAGGTCGGCTACGCATCGTCGCCTAGGTGAGCCGTTACCTCACCTACTAGCTAATGCGCCGCGGGCCCATCCTATAGCGATAGCCGAAACCATCTTTCAACATCTCATCAGGAGATAAAATGTATTATTCGGTATTAGCCCCGGTTTCCCGGAGTTATCCCAAACTATAGGGCAGGTTGCCCACGTGTTACTCACCCGTCCGCCGCTAACTTTTGGGAGCAAGCTCCCGCAAGTTCGCTCGACTTGCATGTATTAGGCACGCCGCCAGCGTTCGTCCTGAGCCAGGATCAAACTCTCCATAAAAGAAAATTTGATAAAGCTCAAATTTTAGCTGGCATCAATTTTGATGTCCAAAATTTTTGTTTCTTAATTAAAAGAAACGTTTATTTCATTAACGTTTTGTTGTTCAGTTTTCAAGGTTCATTCATCACTTCTCTCAAGAAGCAACTTTATTATTATATCTGTCGTCATCCGTTTTGTCAACAACTTTTTCAAAATCACTAACATTCCATTTGACAACTTTTATATTTTATCAATATACATTTCAAAAGTCAATACTTTTTTGTTTTAGTTATTGATTTCATTTGTCGTTATGACGACGTTTATTAATTTATCATAACAAAAATGATATTGCAAGTAATTTATTGAAAAATATTATCTACGTATAACCTTTACACTTCTACGATAGAATTCAAAAGTCTTTACACTATATTTAACAAGATAGACTATTCTCTATAGATTCTAAACACTCATAATAATTTAATAATGATAATTAATTTTTCATCATCCCTATTCTCGTAAATTCCATTGCCTAGCGTACAGACTCTATGGTTAAAAAAACAGAGAAGGTATCTAGACCCTCTCCGTGTTTTATTTTTCTCTTATTAATCACGATGACGCATAGTTGGGAATAGTAATACATCACGGATCGATTGAGCGTTTGTTAATAACATAATTAAACGGTCAATTCCAATACCTAAACCACCAGTTGGGGCCATACCATATTCTAACGCTTCAATAAAATCATTATCCATATCATGAGCTTCATCGTTACCAGCTTCTTTTTCAGCTAGTTGCGCTTCAAAACGTTCTCTTTGGTCAATTGGATCATTTAGTTCTGTAAATGCATTTGCATGCTCACGACGTACGATAAATAACTCAAAGCGATCAGTAAAGCGCTCATCATCTGGGTTTTTCTTAGCAAGTGGTGAGATTTCCACTGGGTGACCATAAATGAATGTAGGCTGTACTAATGTTTCTTCTACTTTTTGTTCGAAGAATTCATTAATAATGTGACCTACTTCATGTACATTTTTAATTTCTACATTGTGTTCCTTCGCAAGAGCTTGTGCTTCTTCCTTCGACATTGGTTTCCAGAAGTCTACACCCGTCGCCTCTTTTACTGCATCTACCATGTGTAGTCGTTTCCAACCTGGCGCAAGGTTAATAACATCATCACCATATTGAACTTGAGTAGTACCTAATACTTCTTGTGCAACATGTGAAATAAGGTTTTCAGTAAGCTCCATAATATCTTTATAATCTGCATATGCTTCATAAAGTTCTAATAATGTAAACTCAGGGTTATGGCGAGTAGATACCCCTTCATTACGGAATACACGGCCAATTTCATATACTTTTTCAAGTCCACCCACGATTAAACGTTTTAAATGTAATTCAATCGCAATACGTAAATATAAATCCATATCTAACGCATTATGATGTGTAATAAACGGACGAGCTGCAGCTCCACCAGCAATTGTGTGTAATAATGGTGTTTCTACTTCAAGGAACCCTTGTCCATCTAAAAACGTACGGATGGCACGAATGATTTTTGAACGAGTTATGAATGTTTCTTTACTTTCATTATTCGTCATTAAATCTAAGTAGCGCTGACGGTAACGTTGCTCAACATCCTGTAAGCCATGGAATTTCTCTGGCATTGGTCGTAACGATTTCGTTAAGAATGTGAATTCTTCTGCTTTTACAGATAACTCACCTACTTGAGTGCGAAATACATTACCACGGATACCAACGATGTCACCTAAGTCTGCTTGGTTAAATAAATCGTATTGTTCATCACCAACATGATCTTTACGAACATAAATTTGAATTTGTCCACCTAAGTCTTGAATGTGAGCAAATCCCGCTTTCCCTTTTCCACGCTTTGTCATAATTCGTCCAGCGATTACAACTTCTTTAGGAGACTCTTCTAATTCTTCTTTAGTAAATTCATTAAATTGTTCACTAACTTCTGAAGATAAGTGAGTGCGTTCAAAGCGGTTTCCAAATGGATCTAAACCACTTTCTCGAATATTCGTCATCTTTTGGCGTCTCACCAAAAGTTGGTCGTTTAATTCTTCAATGTTTGACACGTGTTTCACTCCTTGTTTTTTGCTTTACGTTCACGGTTACAATTACGCCGAGGCGTAATTACGTCCGGATTTTGAATTATGCTTAGGCCAACAAAATCCTTTTTGCGACGAGTTATCGCAGGAGCAGGTAGTTGGTCGTTAGCCGTGTCGTACAAAATGCATTCTAGGGCTAACATATTAAAAACTCCTCACAAAATCACATGACCCACCGGTGGCTTTATCTTCATTCATCTAAAAAGGCGAAAGTCCTACATTCACCACTTCCCTTTTAAAGAAAAAGTTAATAAATAAAGATAAAATAAAGCCCATAATGAACCTATTGTACACAATTTTGGACATGTAATCATCTCTTTCGAATGAAAATGAAGTAGTTTTATAAATGTTTCACTTTTCAGATATTTAATTTTCGTATCTATTTATTACCTATAATTGCAAATTTAATGCTACTATTTTGTTGATAAACTTGAAAGGTAGGTAAAATAATGTATCGCAAATTAGAGGATTTTGTTCAAGATTGGGAAAAAAATTGTGCAGGCACTTTATCTATTATCGAATCAATTACAGAAGAGAAGAAGAATGTTTCGATTGTTGAGGGACATAGCTCACTTGAATGGCTAAGCTGGCACTTAACAACTGCTCCTGCATATTTCTGTGGTTTAGCTGGACTAAATTTAGAATTGGATTTAAACCCTGCAAATACCCCAGCAACAATTAACGAAATCAAAGAAGCTTATAAAGCTGTGAGTCAAAAAGTTGTAGAAGTTGCCAAAAATAATCTATCAGATGAAAAACTGCTTACAAATGCGGATATGCATGGACAAGCTACTCCAATTGGTGCCATTCTACGCTTGTTTGTTGATCATCAAACGCATCACCGCGCTCAAATGCAAGTACTACTTCGCCAAGCAGGCTTAAATGTACCGGGTGTAATGGGTCCAACAAAAGAAATGAGAAGTAAATAGAAAATCAAAAGGCATCCTTACAGAGGATGCCCTTTTGATTTTCTATATTAAATCGCTTCTACTTCGAATTCTTGTCCTTCATATTGTGATGCAACACTGTTTAGTACTGCGCGTAATTCTTCTGCCGTTTCCATTTGATTAATTGCAGTACGGATTTTACCGTTACCTCGTATGCCTTTTAAGTACCATGATGCATGTTTGCGCATCTCACGAACTGCAACCTTTTCCCCTTTTAATTGCATTAATCGCTCAAAGTGAAGTAAACATACATCCATTTTTTCACGTACTGATGGTTCTGGTTTTAATTCACCAGTTTCTAAATATTGAACAGTGCGATAAATCATCCAAGGGTCCCCAAGTGCCGCGCGTCCAATCATAACTGCATCAACACCAGTTTCATCTAACATACGTTTAGCGTCCTGCGGGGTTTCTACATCACCATTTCCGATGAATGGGATTGCAATATGTTTCTTAACCTCTTTTAAAACATCCCAATTCGCTTTACCTTCATACATTTGCACACGCGTACGACCATGCATAGCAATCGCTGCTGCTCCTGCACGTTCTGCTGCTTGTGCATTTTCAACTGCAAAAATGTGTTCATCGTCCCAACCAATACGCATCTTTACACTTACCGGTTTATCTACTGCATCTACAACTGCAGAAACCATCTCGTAGATTTTGTTTGGGTCTAATAACCATTTTGCTCCTGCTTCACATTTGATAATTTTATTTACAGGGCATCCCATATTGATATCTATAATATCTGCATTTGTATTTTTATCAACATACTGTGCAGCTTCTACTAATGTTTCTTTATCTCCACCGAAGATTTGTAGAGAAAGTGGATTTTCACGTTCATCAATATAAAGCATATCTAACGTTTTTTGATTACGTTGAACTAACCCTTTATCACTGATCATTTCCGCATATACCAAACCAGCCCCGAATTCTTTTACTGTAAGACGGAAAGCTGAGTTACAAACACCTGCCATTGGTGCTAATACAACACGGTTATCCATAACCATATCGCCAATTTGGAATGGCTTATTTTGCATATTCAAAATCTTGCTCCTTCCTTAGGAAAGTAGATTCTTCCCACAAAATATATATTCACTTATCTTAATAGATTTTACTGTTGGAATAGGATTCATTCTATCACTTAGATCTACCTAAAAAACTAATAATAAAGATTATTAGATTGTCTTATTCTTTTATGAATTCGCCCACACTGTAAGTAGTTTTCCATTTAGTAATGCCTTCTTTTATAAGATCCATACTGTCTAAGGTTGCTTTAGCTAGTAAAAGCTGTTCATTCAAAGGCTCTTTAGCAATTTCTAATAATGGAACTAATACAAATGCACGTTCAAACATTCTAGGGTGAGGAACAATTAAATTCTCAACTTCAATATTGTCGTTATTAAACAATAAAATGTCAAGGTCTATAATTCTAGGGCCCCATCTGATTTCTCGTACACGGCCTAATTCATTTTCGATTCCTTGGGAAATATTTAACATTTCAAGTGCAGAATAAGGTGTTTGAATATGAACTGCAATGTTTAAAAATGAAGGTTGATCTACGTATCCTACAGGAGCTGTTTCGTAAATGGATGAAACAGACAATACCTCTACATTTTGAGTGTCTTGAAGCATCTTTACAGCCAATCTTAAGTTATTTTCACGTTCACCAATATTTGTGCCAAGGGATAAATATACATTATTCATAAAAACGACCTCTTACTATTTCTACCGCTACTTCTTTATAATGTCCCGGTATTGGGGGATCTGGTTTAATAATTTCCACTTTACACCCAAATACTTGTCCTTCATAAGATGATAAAATGTTAGAAGCAATCGTTTCTGCCACTGCTTCAATAAGCTTATAAGGTTTACCTTCAATCACTTCTTTACATATATCGTAAATCCCAACGTAACTAACGGTGTTACTCAATTCATCAGTTTGACCAGCTTTTTGTATATCTACTGCAATTGATACAGTTGCTCGAAATCGTTGGCCAAGTACATTTTCTTCCGGTAATACGCCATGATAGCCGAAAAATTGCATATCTCGTAAATGTATGTAATCCATAGTTTTCTCCTTTATAGTGGGCTTCTTAATGTCTAGAAGGTAGCTCTTCATTTACTTTATATTTTCCTAAAAGGGCATCAATCATTTTTACTGTACGTGCTACTTCTTTTACATCATGTACCCGAACAATATGGCAACCTTTTTGAACGCCAAATGCACATGTCGCAGCCGTTCCTTCTACCCGTTCCTCTACTGGTAGATTTAAAATCGTACCAATCATTCGTTTTCGGGATGTTGCCAACAATACTGGGTAACCTAGTGCAACTAGTTCATCCAAACGTTGCATTGTTTCAATACTTTGCTGTAAATTTTTTACGAATCCAATTCCCGGATCCAATATTATATGTTCATCTGGTATGCCTGCATTTTTCGCGATATTTATGCTTTCATTCAAATCCTCCATATACTCCTCAAAGTAATTTGAATATGTTTGTTCTTCTCTATTATGCATTAGAATAATTGGAACATTTAACTCAGCAGCAATCTTTGCAATTTCCGGGTCTGCCTTTGCTCCCCAAATATCGTTAATCATATGCGCCCCAGCCTCAATTGCTGCGCGTGCTACAGCTGATTTATACGTATCAACCGAAATAATCGCTGGCACTTCTTCTTTCAACCTTTTAATAACTGGTACAATACGCTCGATTTCCTCCTCATCTGAAATACGAGTATATCCAGGGCGTGTAGATTCACCACCGATATCAATTATTTTGGCCCCATCAGCAACCATTCTCTTTGCTTGTTCAATAGCAGCATCGATAGAATTGAATTTCCCACCATCAGAAAATGAGTCAGGTGTTACATTTAAAATGCCCATGATAAATGTCTCTTTTGTATAATCTAATTCAATGTTATTTATAATTAATGGCTTTGAATATTTGGATAACATCTAGAAGGTACTCCTTTTGATTGTTTGTATGATTTCTTCTATATACGCTTGTTGCAGTAACTGGAAAAAGGGCCCATCCTTACCTAAAAAGTTATGATTACCTATTGCAGAAATGGGAACGATCTCCTCAATTGAATTTGTCACAAAACATTCATATGCTTCTTCCAGTTCACTTTTAATAAACATATCTTCTACTACAATAATCCCTCGCTCTTTTGCGGTCATTATTAACCAATCTCTCGTTACTCCGGGAATGATTCCTGTAGCTAAGGACGGTGTATAAAGTATATCATCTTTTACCCAAAAGATATTTGATTGGATACCTTCCGCCACAATCCCTCTTCGTGTAACAAAAAACCCTTCATATTCTTCTAAATTACTAATTTCAAATCTTGCTAAGGCAATATTCCCGAAATGATGGGATTTATATCGCACTTCTTGTTCCGGTAAGTTTCTTGGAGTTTGAAGCCAGCTTGCCACTTTTTCCAATCCCCGTTTTCTTTGGTTTAACGGCCTCCTAAAGATGATGACATTAGGATTGTTGTAGCCTGTTTGGAGTTCTAATCCATAGTTCCCTGCAGAAACATTGATTCTAAAAACACCATCTTCACCACCAGACCGTTTTGTTAATTCGCTAATTACCTCTTGTATTTCACTAATGGTGTATGGCACTTTAATACGATACCGAGCAAGTGCCATACATAAGCGATTATAATGCTCTTGAAACAAAACAACTTTTCCTTGATATGTACGAAGAGTTTCAAAAAATCCTAGACCATATAAAAATCCATGATCAAACGGGGAAATTGTTAATTGTTGTTCTTCTATGTAATTTCCATTCATCCAACAAAGCACCTTTATTTCTCCTCCTCATAGAATCTCTCATTACATATTTGAAGATAGCATACAAATTTTTCTAAAAACAAGGTTTCCCCTTTATTTTCATGTATAAAAAAATCAACATACCCAAATAATGGATATGTCGATTCAGAGTTATATATATTTTTTTATTAGTCTTCAAAGTCATATAAAGGAGTAGATAAGTAACGTTCACCATTAGAAGGTACAATTGCTAATACATTCGAACCTTTACCAAGACGTTTAGCTGTTTCAATTGCCGCATAGATTGCCGCACCTGAAGAAATACCGCATAAGATACCTTCTTCACGACCCACTTTACGAGCAACTTCAAAAGCTGTTTCATTTTCTACTGGGAAGATTGAAGTGTATACTTCAGTATTTAGTACTCCCGGAACAAATCCTGCACCAATACCTTGGATTTTATGAGAACCTGGGTTACCTCCAGAAAGAACCGGAGAATCTTTCGGCTCAACAGCAATGATTTCAATATTTGGATACTTTTCTTTTAAAACTTCTCCAGCACCAGTAATTGTTCCACCAGTACCAACACCTGCTACAAATGCATCTAAATTAAGCCCATCAAATGCTTCTACAATTTCAGGACCTGTTGTTAAACGGTGAATCTCTGAATTTGCAGCGTTCTCGAATTGTTGTGGTAAGAAATAGCCATTTTCTTTAGCTAAACTTTCTGCTTTAGCAATAGCACCCTTCATTCCTTCTGGACCAGGAGTTAGAACTAGTTCAGCGCCATAAGCACGTAATAATTTACGACGTTCAATACTCATTGTTTCAGGCATTACTAAAATCGAACGATATCCTTTAGCAGAAGCAATCATCGCTAACCCAATCCCTGTGTTACCAGAAGTAGGCTCAATAATTGTACCACCTGGTTTTAAAGTTCCCTCTTTTTCAGCAGCTTCAATCATTGCTAATGCAATTCGGTCTTTTACAGAACTTCCTGGGTTGAAGTATTCTAATTTCACATAGACATTACCTTCGTTTTCCGAAGTAACATGGTTTAACTTTACAATCGGTGTACGGCCTACTAATTCAGTAACTGAATTTACTAATTTACTCATATGTCTCCCCCTCAACTAATCCCTACTATGTTTATAGGTTTTACTTACTTAGTATCTTATCAAGATTTACTATATCTTGTCAATGAAATTGATGTACATATTTGGATATTTAATCATGTTCATGGCTTACCCATTGGTATTCTTTTTTTGTTTATTAGTATTTAAATTACTTAGAGATCTAAAGGTCTCCGTAAAACCAAGTAACATTAAATTCATTCCAGAATGCTTCTGGAGAAACCGAAGTTGGTAGTTGTTCAATCGCTAACTCTCTTTTTATATGCCCTTTTACGTCGTCAAATGTAAAAGACCCACCTTTTTTGATTTCCTCAAGATAGACAATTCCATAACGCCCATCACTCATTACAAACGGATCACTAATTTCTTTCTCATCTAATGATTTAACAGCATCCGCAATAGTTGAATCAATATTGGTTTGATCAGCGTTTACATAGCCAATATCTCCACCTAAACTGGCCGATGAACTATCTAATGAACGTTCACGAGCAAGTACGGAAAAGTTAGAGCCATCCTTAAGCTCCTTTCGTACACTTTCAGCATCATCTTTTGATTGGACTACAATAATACTTGTACGATATGTAGTTGGAATATTATATAAGGATCGGTTTTCTTCGTAGTATTTTTCTATATCTTTGTCTTTTAAGACGACATCCTTTGTTAAGACTTTTTCTAATATTAATTGCGCCCGTACTTTTTGTCTTAATTGATCCTCTTCTAATTGCTGAAAGCTTGTATCTGTACTATCCTGTGCCGTACGCATAAGCGCTATTTCCAAATTAATTTCTTCTTCTGTAACTTCAATATCATACTCTTCTGCTGCCTTTTCCATGACAGCTTTATTCACTAAAGTTTGCAATGTTTCTTTACCATAAAGACTTTCCATTGCCGCCAACCATTGTTGGCGGGTAATTTCCTCACCATCAACGGTAGCGACTAGTTCATCGCCACCGTCACTTTTTGGAGTTCTTTCACCGTCTGGTAATAGCCAGAGAATAAACCAGAAGAGATTACCTAAAAATAAAACGATTAATAAAGTTAAGGTTGGTTTAGTTTTTAAACGTCGTTTAGAAAGAGGCGTTTTTTCACTCATTTGATTAATTGCCTTTTTGGGATTCGATCTCATTAATGTATCCTTCAAGCTCAGCTTGATTATAATGGTACTTTTCTAAGCAGAAATGGCATTCCGCTTCTGCCCCACCATCTTCATCAATCATTTCCTTAAGCTCCTGTACACCTAAACTCATAATCGCAGACCCAAAACGCTCTTTTGAACATTGACATTTAAATTCAATTGGAAGTGTATCAAGTATTTGTACGTTTCCGTTACCTAATACGGCTTCTAATATTTGCTCTGGTGTTAGCCCTTTTTCAATCATTTTAGAAACAGGTTCAATTGTTTTTAAGTGAGCTTCTATTTCAGAAATAGTTTCTTCGTCACACCCAGGTAGTAACTGAATAATAAATCCTCCAGAAGCTAATACCGTATTATCTGGGTTAACTAATACACCTAGTCCAACAGAAGATGGTACTTGTTCTGATACAGCAAAGTAATAAGTAAAATCTTCAGCAATTTCCCCAGACACAATAGGAGTCTGCCCTGTGAACATATCACGTAATCCTAAATCTTTTACGATTGAAATAAAACCATCCGTTCCAACCGCGCGTCGAACATCCAATTTACCAACATTATTTAATTCAAAATGCACTTGTGGATTTGTTACAAAACCACGAACTTCACCACTTGCATTTGCATCCACGACAATTGAGCCGATTGGTCCCTTACCTTCAATTTTTACCGTTAACTTATTATCACCCTTTAACATAGCGCCCATCATTGCACCTGCAGTCATAGAACGCCCAAGTGCTGCAGTTGCAGTAGGCCATGTATTATGTCTTCTTTGTGCTTCACCTACAGTATCTGTAGTTCGTGTGGCAAATGCACGTACATTCCCATTAAATCCAAGTGCCCTTACTAAGTAGTCTCCCATTTATGTTTTCCTCTTTTCTTATTGATTTCTTTTATAAATAATATTTAATCCTTTTAGCGTTAAAAACGAATCCACAACATCGATAATCTGTGTTTCATTACCAAAGAATTTAGCAAGACCACCTGTTGCAATAACAAGCGGTTCTTCTATGGATTGTACTTTCATTCGATTAACAATGCCTTCAACTTGTCCTAAAAAGCCATAAAAAATACCTGACTGCATTGCAGCAATTGTATTTTTCCCTACAACACTAGATGGTTTTGATATTTCAATACGAGGCAATTTCGAAGCTCTTATATTTAACGCTTCAGTCGAAATATTTGTCCCCGGTGCTATAGCCCCACCTAAATAATGCCCTTTTTCATTAATGTAACAATAAGTAATTGCCGTACCAAAGTTCACAATAATCAGAGGTTGATTACCACCATATTCCTCAATCGCTGCAACGGCATTTACAATTCGATCTGTCCCAACTTCACGTGGATTTTCGCATTTTATATTTAAACCCGTTTTTACACCAGGGCCAACAATAAGGGGATTTATATGAAAATATCTTCGGCACATCTCTTCTAAAGCATACATAATTGGTGGTACCACAGAAGAAATAATAATACCGGTAACATGTTCAAACGAGATCCCAACATGACTAAAAAAGGCCTTTATTTGCATAGCATACTCATCCTCAGTTTTATGAAGATTCGTTTCCATTCTCCAATAGAACTTTAAATGATCATGTTCATAAATCCCTAATACAGTATTAGAATTCCCAGCATCTAAAACCAGAATCATTTACTACCACATCCATAATTTCTGTTTACAAAATCATACCATAAGAAGTGTCCAAATTACATTTTGGACACTTCTATGCAGCGAAAGACAACTGGCAACAGCTGCTACTTTTACCTATTTTAAGTACATTCCCTTAAATGGGACCAGTTGCCACACATATATCCTATAACATCATTTTCATAAATTAAATTTCATTTTTGATACTTCACATATGATGAAGGCCAAAGATGACAATTTCCACTAAACAATTACCTTTGCTTTATATTTTACACAACAAAAAAACTGACTACCACGCATCATGCATTGGCAGTCAGTTTATAATTATAAGTCTTTATTATTTCCTTCTTGGATACCTTTAGGATCCTCAGGATTTAAACGGTTGTCTTTCGGTAAGTCTTCTACCGTTGGACTTTTTGGTTGACCAATCACTTCTTGATTTACGGATGCAGAACCAGATGTTTCAATACTTACATCGTTTGATTCATTACCTATACTTTGTTTTCCGTCAACTTTAGGTTTGTCATTTGTTTCTTCAGGAAGTTTACCATAATCACGTAAATGTTCAATTTGCTCTGCATTTAATGTTTCATGAACCATTAAAGTGTTCGCAATTAAGTCTAACAAGTCACGTTTTTCTGTAAGAATTCTTTTCGTGCGCTCATATTGTGCATCCACAATATTTTTCATTTCCTTATCAATTTCATAAGCAATTGCTTCTGAATAGTTTTGCTCGGAATTGAAGTCACGCCCTAAGAACACGTTCCCACCTGATGACGAACCAAATTGTAATTGCCCAAGTTTACTCATACCGAATTCAGTTACCATTCTACGTGCAATACCTGTTACCTTTTGGAAGTCATTATGGGCTCCCGTTGATACTTCACCCAAAACAATTTCTTCAGAGGCACGGCCACCAAGTAGACCGGCAATGCGATCTAATAAATCATCTGTTGTAGAGAAGAATCGTTCCTCTTTTGGAAGCATGATCGCATACCCACCCGCTTGACCACGGGGTACAATTGTTACTTTGTGTACTTTTTCAGCAGAGTCTAGTGCTAAACCAATCACTACGTGACCTGCTTCATGGTACGCTACAAGACGTTTTTCTTTATCTGTATACTTGCGGGATGTTTTTGCAGGACCCGCAATTACGCGGTCACTTGCTTCATCAATATCAACCATTTCAATTGTCTTCTTACCTTTACGTGCAGCTACAAGCGCTGCTTCGTTTAGTAAGTTTTCTAAATCTGCACCAGAGAAACCTGGTGTACGTTGCGCAACTGCTTCTAAATCTACTTCACTTGATAAAGGTTTGTTACGGCCATGCACTTTTAAAATTTGAGTACGACCCTTTACATCTGGATGGCCAACCGTAATTTGACGGTCAAAACGACCAGGACGTAGTAACGCTTTATCTAAAATATCAGGACGGTTTGTTGCGGCAATAATAATAATTCCTTCATTAACACCGAATCCATCCATCTCAACTAATAATTGGTTTAACGTTTGTTCACGTTCATCATGACCACCGCCGAGCCCTGCACCACGTTGACGACCAACTGCATCGATTTCATCGATAAAGATAATACAAGGTGCATTTTTCTTTGCGTTTTCAAATAAGTCACGAACTCGGCTTGCACCGACACCGACGAACATTTCAACGAAGTCAGAACCTGAAATGGAGAAGAATGGTACTCCTGCTTCACCAGCAACTGCTCTTGCTAATAATGTTTTACCTGTACCAGGAGGTCCGACTAGTAAAATACCTTTCGGAATACGAGCTCCCATTTCAGTAAATTTACGATGATCTTTTAAGAACTCTACTACTTCGACTAGCTCTGCTTTTTCTTCATCAGCACCAGCTACATCTGTAAAACGAACTTTTTTCTTTTCTTGGTCATAAAGCTTAGCTTTACTTTTCCCGAAGTTCATCATTTTATTTCCGCCACCTTGAGATTGACTCAATAGGAAGAAGAATAGAATGATAATAATGATAAATGGAATTATCCCCGTAAAGAATTGAACCCATCCACTTGTTTCAGGTGCTTTAACAAAGTTTATATCAGGGTCATTTTCTATTGCTTGAGTTAACTTTGCCATTAGCGCCTGGTTGTCTTGAGGAAGATTTACTGTAAACGTTTTGCCTTCTTCATAATTTGTTAAGGCACCTTCTACTACAAGCACACCAGCGTCTGGTTGAATGTTAGCATATTCAACTTTACCAGTGTCCAACGCATCTAAGAACTCGTGATAGCTTAATTCTTCAGATGGTGTATTTCCACCATTGAATGTTCCAAAAATGCCTATAATAACGAGAAAAATTAATAAATAAAATATGGTATATCGAAATATTCGATTCATCCCCAGCCTCCTCACAACATGACAGAAAAACTATAAGTAAAATGTTAACATACCATTATTTCCATATACAACGAAAAGCATCAGTAATTTCAAATTGTTACATTTTTAGTCAAATTTGGTTCGAAATTTAACTAAAATGAATATACTTCACGTTTTAAAATCCCAATGTAAGGTAAGTTTCTATATTTTTCTGCGTAATCTAAACCGTATCCAACTACAAAGCCATCTGGTACTTCAAAACCTACGATATCAGCATCTAATTTTACTTTTCTTCCAGATGGTTTATCTAAAAGCGTTACGATTTTAATCGATTTCGCTTTGCGATATTTGAAGAGATCTACTAAATAACTTAAAGTTAAACCACTATCAATAATATCCTCGATAATGATGACATCTCGTCCTTCAACACTTGTGTTTAAGTCTTTTAAAATCTTAACTTCTCCTGAAGAAACTGTTGCGTTTCCATAACTAGAAACGTCCATAAAATCGATTTCAATATATGAATCAAAACGTTTCATTAAGTCTGTCATAAATGGAATTGCACCTTTTAAAACCCCAATTGCTAGTGGAAATTTATCTTTGTATTCCTCTGTTAATTGTTCACCTAGTTCTGCAATTCTTTCTTGAATTTGTTCTTCTGTTAGTAATACTTTCTCAATATCTTTTTGAATCATATAAATCCTCCTCGACTTGTTCAACGAACTTCAGTAAATATTCCTCAGGAAATTATACCGTTTAAAATTGTATTTCACTACAAATGTGTGCTTACATATAAAACTTTAATCTCGCTCTGAATGATTATGTACTTCATTTTTACTCAATATTCCATACTTTTAGAAGTTTAGGTAAAAATGTTAATTGTTTCTCCCAATTAGTACTATCATATCATCATTAGAACGCAATTTCTTAGAAAATTTATTGTTAAAGCGAATACCTAGTACTGCAATTACCTCGTCATTTGAATTAACTAAAAGAGGCCACTGATCGCGTTGATCTAAAGGTACTTTTTCATCTATAAATAGACGGGAAAGACGTTTTTCCTCTGTCATTCCTTTAAGTGCTATACGATCTCCTTCTTTGCGAGTTCTAACAAAAAACGGGGGTCTAACTGTAGTTGAATCGAAGTAATACGCATCAACATTATCGAAATGTGTGTTCACTACATAAGAGGCATTACCTATGTATAAATGAATGCCAGATTGCAGTTCATTCCACTTATTTAAATTTAGTGATAAAGTGGAAATTTTGCTTGTTACATTTCTTTCTTTAAAAAGAGTCACTTTACTATAGTGTCTCTTAGCCACAATCTGTTCTGGTAAGTGAATCATTGCACTTCCTTCTTGCGTGTTGCACAGTTGCAAAATTGCATTACCCATCGTGTGACTTTGGGAAATATTAGTATTGCTGTATAGATAGTTTAATAGTATTAAAATGATTCTTCTTTGTAAAGCAACAGGTTCTTTTTGAAGGGTATTAATCGAAAATGAAAAACTGAGCTCCTCTTCTTTATTTACTATTTGCGAAAATCTCTCCTTTGCAAGATGAAATAAAAACTCATCATCTTGTTGTGTATTTTCCACTAATTGTACTGCATTCAGTGCTATGTTATTATTTTCCTCCTTCAGTAAGGGTACAATATGGTGTCTAAATCGATTACGCGTATAGTCATCTTTCGCATTACTTGCATCTTCTCTATATGTGCCTTTTACCCCTTCTAAATATTCCCAAACCTCCGACTTTGTAACCCCGAAAAATGGCCTAATTATTGATCCAAAGGAAAATTCACGTTTAGCTTTCATTCCTTTGATGGACCCAGCTCTTGTTATAGACATAAGTACTGATTCCAATTGGTCATCTGCATGATGTGCAGTAACCAGTTTATTGATTTGTTTATTTTCCATTACTTCTGCAAAAAAGCCATACCTTTCCCTTCGGCAAACTGCTTGTGAGTTTCCCCCCTCTTCCTCCAGTATTTTAGGAATTGGAATTGCTGTACTAAATACAGGGATATTATGCTTCTTACAAAACTCCTCCACGAATACACGATCTTGAGCAGAAGTTTCTCCTCTTAGCATATGGTCAACATGGGAAACAAATATCTCAATTTTATATCGTTGTTGAAATTTTAGAAAAAAATGTAGTAACCCCATTGAATCAATCCCACCAGAACATGCAATAAGAAGACGGTCCCCGTGTTCAATTAATTGATGCTCTGTTATATAGTTCTCTACTTTCCTTTCAAATGATACCATCTGATTTCGCCACCCTTACCTACTGTCTATCCTCGGTGTATATAATATTAGGTTGAATAGGCATAGAAAACTTTTTCCCACCTATTCAACCAACTAAATGATGTAAATAACTGATCATGAAATACTTTTACTTTTCGGTTTAACTACTGCCCACTGCGGAACGACATGCGACACTGTAAAAGCAATTACTGTACAATCATCTTCTACTTCATAACGACTTTGGAATGTATCCATTACGTCATATAACATAACTTCAATTGGAATGCCATTTTTAATGCCTGATTTCATTAATTGAACAAAATATTGTTCCTGCTCATCCCATTCATAGGCACTGGAGAATAATCCATCTGAAACCATAAGAATATAATCATCAGCTAATAGATTCACTCGTTCTGTTTCGATTGAAAATACTGGCATAAATCCAACTGGAGCAGAAGCACCATCAACTTTTAAAAGTTTTTCTCCTCGTAAAATATAAGTAGACATACTTCCTGCCTTCCACGACCATAACTCACCTTTTTGTAAGTCCACTAATGCAAAGTCTATTGTTGCATACATATCAACTTCACGATTTAATGACATGACATAATGTAAAGTGTGCATTGCCGTTTCAGGATTCATATTATAACTTAAACATTCTCTCATTAAGCGTACTAAGCGCCGACTTTCTCGTTGTGCCTCTTTACTAGATCCCATTCCATCAGAGAGCATTACAGCAACAAGGCCAGGATGAATATGGAAAATTGCATGTGAATCACCTGAGACCCATGCGGAATTCTTGGCTCTGCTATATATATCATACTCTAATTGGTATCGAACTGCAGAACGGAAACGAATTTGAATATGGGCAAATGGCTTTTTTAGCTCCGTAATTTTTTCAACTTCAAATGGTTCAGAAAATACATCAAAAAGGATAGGTAATATAATTCGTTCACATAGTAAATTCTGTTCTTCCACCGTGTTTTGCTTTTTAGCAATAGAACAAATTACCTCACGTTCCCCCATTGTATTGCTCAGCACATCAATTTGAAAACATTGTACTTGTGCAATCCGAAATTGCTCATATAATTCTTCCTCGATTGTTTTAAATGATAATGTTTCCTCCTTCATATCTTTCATTAACTTGTTTAAGTGATTACTTAAATCTCTTAGCTGCAATGCAATCATTTTTTTCCCGTGATAGAATTGCCCGTTCATTTTATCGTTATATAATTGATAATCAAGCTCTTCTAAAAGCTTTGTCGTTTTTACACATTTTAAACGAATTCGATCTTCTGCTATATTCTGCTCAGTTTTACTAAAGCCATTTTTAGCAACAAACCAATCTTCAATTAGTATTTCCATACCGTTGTTGGCATCTTCTCCCCAGCAACGATCATAACGGAAGCAACTCATACATGTTGCACACGGTTCTACTTTTCGAACTTCATCTACAGCTTCTGTCGAAGTAAAACGATCGAATACTAGTTCTTTCATGAATAGGACAAAGTGCTGAAACGTCTCCAGCTTTTCAGTCGTGTGTTCCGTTACCCATTGTTGACGCTGTATAAGTACTTCATCGCGTTTCGGATGAATGGCATTGTTTAAAAAGGTAAAGATGGTTTGAGGTAATGCCAAAAACACAATCCCTGAAATGGCAATGGAAACGAAGTAAACTGTATCAAGGGGAAGTGTTGCATCATAGAAGAAGAAAAACACGCTTGGTACTAAACTTCCTAGAGCAACCCCTATTCGACCTAAGCCATTAAATAAACCTGCCACAACACCTGTCAGTGCATAAACAGCAATAAACCCTGTGAATGAAAGCTCAGAGACTCCAACCAAACAACCAACTATTGTTGCGACCATGGCTGCAATTGGAACTCCACCTGCCCTTGCAGCTATACAAATAGCTAAATGGAGAACAAAAGGAAACAATGCGAAGTATGAAACTGTAATAGATTGCATTCCTGTTAAAGCCATTGCAAGAATAACAAGACCTGCTCCTACCCGTTCATAACTCCAACCTTCTGCCCAAAAACGATGTGGTTGAACGAAGAATAATTGAACAAAGATCGTCATGAAGAATGCTAAGATGACCTCATAATAAACGTATAATTGGACAATTACCGGTGGCATACCACTACTCGCGATTGTTTGCCAAGCAAATTGACCAATAAAAGCAGCTAGTGCAACTGATACACTGATTGGCAGTTTCCAATAACGAAAACGGACAATTAATTCATAGAGCATTAGCTGTAAGCAGAGTATTAACGCTTGTCCTACACCTAAGGTTATTGCTCCTATGAATCCTCCAATAAATACTGCCCATTTCTCATTTTCATAACGTTGGCAAACAATTGCCCATAGTGGTAATAGAAACGGAACGGCAGCATCAAACATGACTGCCTGTGATAGAAATATAGCTAGAGATAAAAAGAAGAGGTGAATTAAGAAATTAGTCTTTTTTATAGTAAACCGAGCGACTATTCCTTGCCACGTCGACTTCTCCTTTAACGTTTCTATATTAGCCATTTTTTTCATTCCCTTCGAATCTATTTTCCGCTAATTATATAAGAGAATGTTTGTAAAATTTGTCTAGTAGTGAAGCATTTAAAGAAAATTGTTCGACTTATTTTTTGGTAAGTTTACATTTTACAATTAAATCCAGAATTATAGAAATTGTATAAGGTTTAGCAATATGTTTGCATATTTATCACATTTAAGAGACCATGAAGATCTTTCGAAGTCTTTGTCCTCATTCGCTTGAGGTTTCGAATACTACTGAAATGAGCTTTATTAGAGAGGTGTAAATCTTCTCCTTTTAACTCTGTTAACAACACTGTAAAAGACTTGATGAATGAAGATAAATAGAGTTTACTGTCGGATTATCGAACAAAATGATAGGTGCTTTTAAACGTCCTTAAACCAAGTAAACTTAAGCTAGTTTATTCAGTATATGGAGGCATGGCTACTATGTTTAAAAGTTTATCGTCCTTTGCACTTATGTGTTCAATTGGTTCTATTTTGATTGTTTTAGATACAATGTTAAATCTATCTCCCCTACTACAGGCATTTTTATTACTAGTAGGACTAATTATTAGCTTAGTAACTCTAGGTGCACTAATAAAATTACTGCTTGGTAAGAATAATATATGCCCCCCTTTCGTTCATTTTTTGGGAATAAAAAAAACTGATTATGAAATATTCATAATCAGTTCCAAAGAATCTATATTACACTTTTTCTACGATTAAAACAGACAGCAAACTATCCTCTTCTAGCTCCACGGCCGCCGCGTTTAGATTCAGTTGCGCGTTTTAATGACGCAAGGCGTTCATCACTATCTTTCAAGAAGCGTGCCATCTTTTGTTCGAAATTCTCTTTTGGTTGACCTCCATTTCGGTCGTTTGATCGTTGATTATCACGACGCGGACGGTGAGGACGTTCAGGTCTCTCCGGTCTTTCTGGTTGAGGTTTTGCTTTACGGATTGATAAACCAATCTTACCATCTGCCTCAACATTCATCACTTTCACTTCGACCATATCGCCAACTTTAAGATGGTCATTAATGTCCTTCACATAGTTATCTGCTACTTCACTAATGTGAACAAGACCCGTTTTGCCGTCTGGCAGCTCAACGAATGCTCCGAAATTAGTGATTCCTGTTACTTTACCTTGTACTTTGCTGCCTACTTCAATTGACATAAAAAAAATGTTCCTCCTTAAAAATTAAGCGGCTTTTTATAGCCATATATTCAAATTAAAAACGTGTAAAATTTAATTCGTTTCTCTTTTATTATAGCCAACAAAAAAAGAGTGTCAACAAGACAACTCTTTTTCGTGTTGTCCGCTAACACTTTTATATATTGCACATTTCTAGCTTGTCTACTCGGAAAATAAAGATTTTACTCACATTTTTATAAAAATTACACCAAATCCATCCAATTGATAGTGGCTAAATTTTTTAAAAATTTAAAATCTTTTTATAAAGTAAGGCTATTCCTTATCTTTTTGTTTTTTTTGATCTTTGTTCCCCTCTTCTGGAATCGTGAAAATGATTTCACCATCGTCAGAAAGGAAATACTCTTTTCTTGCTAATTTCGCAAGGTATTCATCGTCTTCAAGCTTCGTAATCTGTAAATTAAGCTTGTCTTGCTGCTCTTTTACTTCTTCAAGCTGAGCTATGACTTCTTCTTTTTCTTTTTGCTTATCTACTAGTCTGTCATTTTGTTTCACAATAGTACTTATTAAAAAGACTAAAATGGCTGAAGCAAAAATAGTGAATACAAGCATCCGTCTTCGAAATAGTACTTTTTGTTTTTGCAACATTTTTGACTGACTATCAGTAGTACGAACATAGTCATTTTGAAGCGTTTTAACAGTATTGTGTTTTGTCTCGACCTGTTCACGACGCTTAGCCATATCCGTCACCTCCGTATAGCCACATATAGTTATTATACTGATGATTTATCGTTTTTTAAAGATGCTTGTCCTAAATTTTCCATGAATTTTTGGTAAAAACCTCTTATATAGTTTAATAAAGGGTGTTAATAGAATTAAAATAATACGAATTATTAATTTAAGAATAGTTTTAATAATTGTTAGTATTAAATTAATTATAAAAACGATTGGTTTAATAATTAGAATGACAAATAAACGTCCTAGGAAACGGAAGATACGCTGGAAAACCGCCTCATATAAAAAGATTCCAGAGATTTGCGCTAATGGGTCAACTAACCGCCATTCTCCACCCTTAACCGTAAATAAAATGTAAAATGTTATCGCACCTAATAAAGCCCAAACTGAAAGCTCTATACCGTACGTAATTTTTCGTAAAAATGATTTTGGTGACATAAGGAGCAGCATAGATCTTATACAATCAATCACTGCACCTACAACTATGCCACTAGCAATCATAATTATGATACTAACTAATTGCTCACTAACGGTCATCCAAACAATTTATGGAGTAAGCCTTTTGATGACCCATTTTCTTCATCGTCGTATTGTAACATTTTTACATTACCTTCTAATGTTAACAATCCTTTATCGACGTCTAAGTGTACAATACGCAACTCGTCTCCGCGAATTAATAAATGACCTTGAGCAGTTCTCACATAAAATTCCTCTTGATCAAAACGTTCAATCTCTTTAACAGAAGTCATGTCCATTCTTTTTCTATTTCTTACTGTGACAAGATGATCTCCAGACGTAATTGTATAACGATTACTTTCTTGGTGTAGTGTCATATTATTTCCCCCTTATTTTAGTGATTTGTTCTGTTCACTTTATGCTCAAAATGAAAGAAGCATGACAACAAATTTGTTATCATGCTTTAGAAATTTAATATTCTTATCTAAAATATATTTTTCATTTAATTGAAAAACTCTATTCTTCATCATCAACGAACTCAGGTTCAACCTTATCAAGCTTTTCTTCTTTTAGAATCGTAAACATTTTTGATGCTTCTTCTTTACGTACATTTTCTCTTAAATCTTCTACACGTGCCGTAACTATCTTTTGTCCAAAGCGAATGGATAATTCATCTCCAACTTTTACAGTACTACTCGCTTTTGCAACTTTCCCATTAATATTAATTCGACCTTGAACTGCCACTTCCTTTGCTAACGTACGTCGTTTAATTAATCGAGAAACTTTTAAAAATTTATCTAAACGCAATGGTCTATTCCCCTTTTTCTATAGTTTTTGCTTCATTCCAAAAAGCATCTAATTCCTCAAGTGTAAATTCTTTAAATTGTTTTCCACTCTCTTTTACTTTCACTTCAACGTGATGGAAACGGCGAGCAAATTTTTCATTTGCATGAATCATTGCTTCTTCAGGCGAAATTTTATAGAAGCGTGCTATATTTACAAGAGTAAATAACACATCACCAAATTCATCTAAACGTGATTTTGATGACCCATTTGTTACTTCTTCTCGGAACTCTTTCCACTCCTCTTCAAATTTACCCCAAGCTCCATCAGCATCAGGCCAATCAAAACCAACAGATGCAGCTTTTTTCTGATAGTTAAAGGATGTTTGAAGAGTTGAAGTAGCTCTATATTCACCTTTCAATAGATTCTCTACTTCTTTGCCCTTTTCTTGTTGTTTAATGGCATTCCAATTTGTAACAACTTCTTCAGCATCTTCTACATTTACGTCTCCAAAAACATGCGGATGACGACGAATCATTTTTTCACTAATCGAAGCCAATACTTCTTCTAAGTTAAAATATCCTTCATCTTCTCCGATTTGAGCGTGTAAAAACACTTGTAAAAGAACATCTCCTAATTCTTCCACGATTCCAAAATCATCTTCTTCATCAATAGCTGCTAAAAGTTCATGGGCTTCCTCAAGTAAATACTTTTTTAAACTTTCATGGGTTTGTTTTTGATCCCAAGGACAACCATTTGGGCCCCTTAAAGTAGCTATTATCTTACGGAAGGTTGTCCAATCCTTCAGTGCATCTTCATCGTGTTCAACAGGTGGTACATAGACTGTTGTTAAATTATTTATTTCTACTGATTGATCGAGTTCATACAATGGTACTGTTTTCAATGATTCTTGTGATGATCCAGCAGCTATCACAATTGTAACAGGGTAATCATCACGGTATTTTTCCATTAAGGTAAGCTTTACTTCAGAGGCACTAAATGCATCATATACTTGAGCAATTAATATATGTTGACGCATATTTACATCATGAATAGAAAAGCTTGTTCCATCTAATAATTGAAATCCATCAATTGGGTCAATTTTTAATGCACTGAAAATTGGGTCTAGAAAGCTTTGTCCGCCTTCTATTTTTAAATTTACTTTTCCCTCTCGTTCAGCTGAAATTAATAATTGTATTGTCTGTTCAGCTACTAGTGGATGTCCTGGAACGGCATACATTACATTTTCAACTTTGGCAAGTTCAATTAAGCGATTCGTAATTTCTTCATAAACCGGTTGAAATGTATCATACTTTTCATACACCTCATCAAAACTTTCAAAACGTATTCCTTCTTGCTTTAATTCACTTATCACCGGATGGTCAACTGTTCTCACGTAGATTTTCTCTACCGATTTTAGTTTTTTATAAACACCCATTTGTAACTGATCAAGTTCTGCAGCACCTAAGCCGATTACTGTTAATTGCTTCATTTTACCACCTACTTCTTTTTATTCAACCACAACTGATATCCTGCCATTTTTCGACCAAACGGCAATAAAAACCATTCTTTTTCTACTAACATTCTGGATTTAGCGACAAATGTCAAAAATACAAAGGCTCCTATTCCTACTAAACATAGTGTAAAAAAGACTGCCTTCAATCTTCCAGAAAATAAACCTTCACAAGTAAAAATCAGTATTCGTTCACTTACAAAGACGGAAATAATCATCGAAAGGCTTGCAAGTAAAAGCTTTATGTAAAAATCACTTGATGCGTAGCGAACTTTTGTCACTCTTTTTAAATAAATCATTAAAAGAAAAGCACATAAAGATAAAGCAATATTACTTGTTAACGCGACTCCTAGTAAACTTAACTTTGGAATTAAAGTAAAATTCCCAATGACCTTCAGTAGAAGCACACCTATTAAAGTAAAGGCAGGTATTTTTAATTTACCATATCCCTGTAAAATGGCTGTAAAGGTCAAAATAATAGATAACGGAATAATTTGCAGAACATAAATTCTTAAAATTACCGATAATGAATTGGTTTCAAATAACATTTCATTAACATATGGCATGACAATTACAAGTCCTAAAGCAGCAGCGAACCCAAAAATAATTGAACTTCTAAAAGTTAATTGGATAAAAGGAATAGCTCCTCGACCACTTTGTTTTTTCGAATAATGTGCAACTAAAGGTACAATAGCAAGAGATAATGATGAGGCAATAATAATTCCTAATTGAACAAGTGGTTGACCTCGGTCATAAATCCCCTTTGTTATCTTTGCAGTCTGTTCATCCATCCCCGTCTCTAACAGCAAAGAGTATACCGTAAAAGAATCAATTAATTGAAAGCCTAGTAATAGGAGACTACTCATGCTGACGCTTAAACTTAAAGCGGTAACTTCCTTAATAATTGGCCATTTCTTTTGACGATGGTTATTTTTCAACCTTGGAATAGCAGTTAGTTTTTTTGTGTAATAAATTAATAGTAAAACCCCTGCTATCTCACCTATAACAGTACCTAATATAGCCATATTTCCGGCTAAGTATAGTGATTTAGAGGTTGTCATAACCAATATAGCACCAATTAAAATAATGCTAACACGAATTGCTTGTTCGAACACCTGTGCATAGGCAACAGGGGTCATTTCTCCTTTAGACTGGAAAATCCCTTTCATTAGGCTTAAAATTGGCATAAACAAAGTCACAAAGGAACCTGTCCGCAGAAGTAGAGCCAATTCTTGATCTCCCATAAGAGTCGCTAACCACTCTGCACCAAAAAACAAAATAGCAAAAAATATTAGCGATAACACTGTTAGATATTGAAATATTGTTCGAGAAATAAACCCCTTTTGATGGTGAGTACCTTTTTTTCCAATATCCGCATCCGCTAACATCTTTGAAATGGCAACAGCAAATCCACCTGAAGTCCAAACGACAAACAATGATATGAACGGATAAACTTGTTGATAGACATAGAAACCTTGATCCCCAACTAAATTTTGAAAGGGCACTCGGTACACTGCACTTAACGCCTTTACTATTAACGCAGACAACGTTAACAATAGTGCTCCCTTCATGTATCCCTTCATTCCAAAACTTTTCGACATAAAAATCCTCTTCCTAATATATACAATAAGCAACAGTATAACAAAGAATAGCGGAAGTGGCTCGTTCAGGCTCGAAACTCGCTTTTTGCCTCTGACAGAAGAGTCGAAGCGACGCGAGAGCCTAGCCACTGCAGCCGGACATAAGGAAAGTGGAGAACGCCCGTTAGCACCACGTTGTCAGAAACGAAAGGATTTGCCTTTCGCAACTAGACATCGAATACATTTTTAGGAACACCCTCTGTGGTTATGCAGCACAAACCACATCTATTTACCAATTCCATTAAAAAACGCCTCCTTTCCAGAGGCGTAAGGTTTTCATATTTAGTTTTCCATTTGTTTTGCAAAGAAATTTGCAGCAGTCTCTGCAGCTTTTTGTTCCACTTCACTTAAGAAATGAACTTTAGAAATTAAGTAAATTGCTCCAATTGTATCACCATTTGTAACAATTGGTGCTACACAATAAGACTTTACTTGCTCAAACTGACCAGGTACAAACTCAATTGTTGTTTCATTCTTGTCTAAAACAACAGAACGTTGTTTCATAAAATCTTCTGCGAATACCGAAAGTCGTCTGTTGACGTATTCCTTTTTTGATAAACCAGCTACCGCAATCATTTCATCACGGTCACTTATAAGTGCAGGAGTTCCAATTGTTTCATATAAAGAATCAGCATACTCTTTTGCAAATTCGCTTAGATCATTAATTGGTGAGTATTTTTTAAGAATTACCTCACCTTCACGGTCTGTATAAATTTCTAGCGGATCACCTTCACGAATACGCATTGTTCTGCGGATTTCTTTTGGAATAACAACGCGACCTAAATCATCAATACGACGTACGATTCCTGTTGCTTTCATCTTGTTGCCTCTCTTTCAGTATTAGTTTTCACATAAATAGTATGGTTACTAATTGGTCGATGTATGCAAAAAGTGTATTAAGAGGATAATCTTCAAAAGTTGTGAACTAAATATGAATTTTATTATCCTATTGATAATATTTTCTTATTTGTTCAAATTTATTCATAAAACTAATAAGGCTGATGGGTTAATTAAATAAATTTCCCATCAGCCTTATTTAAATAGCGAAGAATTCTAGTTATACCTTTGAAGGAATTTCCTCTTTCTTTGCTTTCGCAATAATCTCAACCATTTGTTCTAATACTTCAAACGGTGGATGTTTAGCACATTTCTTCTCATCAATTGTCACAATTAATTTAGAGCCATCCATTCCAAATCCAACTGCACGTTCAAATTTCATGGAATCTGCAACTATTTTACTTCCATCAACATTTGCTGTACCTTCTTCAGAAAGATAGATTGAAACCACTTTTTGTTTTTCTTTAATTGCCGTAATTTTAGCTTCCATTGCAAAAACTTTCATACGCGCAATTCGTAATAATTTTTCTGTTTCTATCGGCATATCCCCGAAACGGTCGATTAATTCATCGAAGATTTCATTATAATCCTCCATACGCTCCATTGATTTAATTCGTTTATACATTTGTATTTTCTGATAACCATCTGGAATATATTCGTCTGGAATATATGCGTCCGTATGAAGAATAATTTCTACTTCTTGTTTTTCCTCTTGTTTCACACCATAACGACGTTCTGAAATAGCCTCTTCTAGCAATTGTGAATATAAATCGAAACCAACTGAATCAATGAATCCATGTTGTTGAGCGCCAAGTAAATTCCCAGCACCACGAATTGATAAATCTCGCATGGCAATTTTAAATCCAGAACCTAATTCCGTAAACTCTTTAATAGCTTGGAGACGTTGTTCCGCTACATCTGTTAGTACCTTATCACGTTGATACATAAAGTATGCGTAGGCTATACGATTCGAACGTCCAACACGTCCGCGCAATTGATAAAGCTGTGATAAACCCATACGATCTGCATCATGGACAATGAGCGTATTTACATTTGGCATGTCTACACCCGTTTCGATGATTGTCGTTGTGACTAGCACATCATACTCGCCATCTAAAAAGCTAAGAATAATGGATTCAAGTTGAGACTCTGTCATCTTTCCGTGAGCATATCCAACCCGAGCTTCTGGTACAAGCATTTGAATTTCTTCAACCTTACGGGCCATATCCTCAACGCGATTATATAAATAGAATGTTTGCCCACCCCGTGCCATTTCTCTTTCAATTGCTTCACGGACAAGTGCACCATTATATTCCATTACATATGTTTGAACTGGGAATCGATTTTGTGGTGGTGTTTCAATAACAGAAAGGTCTCGCACACCGACCATCGACATATGAAGGGTACGTGGAATTGGTGTAGCCGTAAGCGTTAAAACATCCACATTTGTTTTCAATTGCTTAATCTTTTCTTTGTGTGTTACACCAAAACGCTGCTCCTCATCCACAATAAGTAGTCCTAAATCACGGAACACAACATCTTTAGATAAAACTCGGTGCGTCCCTATTACAATATCAACTGTTCCATCATTTAAGCCTTTAATTGTTTCTGTCTGTTGTTTCTTCGAACGGAATCGACTTAAAAGACCCACATTAATAGCATAATCTTCAAAACGCTCCTGAATCGATTCATAATGTTGCTGCGCTAAAATGGTCGTAGGAACTAAAAACGCAACCTGTTTACCATCCATAATAGCCTTAAACGCTGCACGAATGGCAACTTCCGTTTTTCCATAACCAACGTCTCCACAAACTAAGCGGTCCATTGGTCTCTCTCGTTCCATATCTCGCTTTACTTCAATAATCGTACGTAATTGATCTTCGGTTTCCTCATATGGGAACGAATCTTCAAATGATCTTTGGTCATCAGAATCTGGCGTAAATGCATAGCCCTTTTCTGCTTCACGTTTTGCATAAAGTTTAATTAGATCGTCTGCGATATCTTGTACTGCTGAAGTAACTTTGGCTTTTGCCTTTTTCCACTCTGCTCCACCTAGTTTATGAAGCTTTGGTTCCTTTCCTTCAGATGCAACATATTTTTGAATTAAGTCAATTTGATCTACCGGTACATATAATTTGTCGTCTGCTCGATAACGAATATGAAGGTAATCTTTATGTGTTCCGTTTACTTCAAGCGTTTCAATTCCAATATATCGACCAATTCCATGATGAATATGTACAACATAATCACCTGGTTTAATTTCCGTATAACTTTTAATACGTTCTGCATTTGACATTTTTTGAGAACGTGATTTTTTCTTTTTCGCTTGATGTTTAAATAATTCGTCATCGGTTACAACTGCAATTCTTTGTAAGGGTAATTCAAACCCCGTCGACAACACTCCATCGACTAGATATATACCGGGTTCATTTGGTGTACCAAAAAGACTATGAATATTGTAGTCTTCCAATGTACTTTGTATTTTCTTTAAACGGTCTATACCATCTGCAACAATTAATACTGTAAATTTCTCTACAGTCCATCGTTCCACTTCGTTTTGCAGAAGAGCAATTTGGCCATGAAATTGCTGCATCGGTTTACATGAAAAATTAGTTGTTTTCTTAAAACTGATTCCTGAGAAGGAACGAGCAAATAGCGCAAAATATAATTTTGGCTGTTTTAACATCCCGAGGATCTCTTTAAATGTAAATGAAGGTTTTACATCATGAACTAGCTTTCCTTCTTCTATGAGTGAAAGAAACCACTCTTCCTCTTCTCTCTCCCATGCATCCATAACCTCTTGAATACGACCTAGTTCATCGAATAAAACAATACCATCTTTAGAAAAATAATCACCTAAAAAGGCAAGCTCATCATATAAAAGCGAGCCATATTTAGGAATATGATTTGGAATGTTTCCCTCTCTGAGCATTTCGATATCATATTGGATGTTTTGATATAGTAATTCTTGAATTTCTTTCTTTTTAATTTTCTTTAAACTTTTAGCAAGTGCTGTTTCTAAACGTTCAGCTAATGCTAAACGCTGATCTGAATTTAATAAAACTTCGGCAGCTGGTAAAATTCGAGCTGAATCTAGTTTTTTAATTGAACGTTGGTCATCTGCTGAAAACTCACGAATTGAATCAATTTCTGTATCAAAAAGTTCAATTCGAATAGGTGAGTCTGCATAAGGTGGGTAAATATCCAAGATGCCCCCACGTAAAGCAAACTCACCTGGTGTCGTTACCATCGAACTTCGCGTATAACCCATCGTAACTAATTGTAATAACCAATCGTCTATTTCTATATCTTTTCCGACAATCGCCTCTAAGTAGTTATCATTCCACTGTTCAGTAGGCGTCATTATTTTTCTCATCCCTGCAATCGGAATGATATAAATTGCTACATCATTTTTCGCTAGGTGATCTAATGTAGCAATACGACTAGCACGTAATTCAGGAGAAGCAATTGATAAATCTGCTGCTAAAAACTCCTCTGCAGGGTAATAATGTACAAGCTCGTCACCTACAAGCGAGGAAAGGTCATCTACTAACTTTTGCGCTTGTAAAAGGTTTGGAGATAAAATATACAGTGGTTTTTTAGTTTCTTTAAATATTGAATAAATCATACCCGGGCGTGCACTTCCCGTTAGCCCCGTAATTAGTTGTGAATCTATAGTTGATTCTTTTATTTGGTTGATAAATGTGTTTATATGTTTATCTTGAGAGAATAATTGATGAAGTACTTCCATTTTAAACCTCCTCCCACCTTCTATGTATTCTATTTCTTTTGTAAACTCTTATTAATTACATATGAATGGAAAGTGATTCCATTTTAATTAATACGCCTTAATAATTGGTGTTATTAAAAATTCCCTGATTTATTAATTATTGGTATAGATAGAAAAGACTAAAGCGGAAAAAGCTTTGGACTCGGGTTAACCTCGAGTACCAAAGCACTTTCCATTATTGTAGCCACTTTTTAAGTGCATAATAATCGGGAAATTGACGTAACGAATCCTCACAATGCTCGCAAATACAATGCACTGTTGTATCGCCATGTTCATTTTTTTCAATGTAATCATCTACTTCCCCTACTTCAAATAGATGAAGTTTACGAATTGTTTCATCTGCATCAAATGGTAGTGAACCTATTTCCGTTTCACAGTGTCGACAACGATATCGAACAGGCATGAAGATGTCCTCCTTTAAGTACTGTAAGCAAAACTAGCTTCTGTACTCAAAGTATAGACTTAACTTCTATTATTTATGCATCTAATCTAAATCATATGCCAAGGATTAGTCCAAAAACTAGTTTTAAAACAAGTATTATTTGTCTAACCAAGGTCATAATTTTTGCCAAAGTAAGCACCAGAGGGGTAATTTTCTTATCTACTGAGAGACATTAAAGGAAGACATCACATCTAAAAACTTTTTAGAAAGTGACTCTTCTACAGCAGCAACAGTTTTTCCGATTGCTTCTTGTATGAAAGGTGTATCCTCTTTTGAAAACTTAGCTAAGACGTAATCTGCAACTTTCATGCCAGCAGGTGGGCGATTAATGCCTACACGAATTCGGTTAAATTCTTGTGTGCCTAAATGTTGAATTAAAGACTTTATTCCATTGTGACCGCCAGCACTACCTTTTTGTCTTAAACGTAACTTTCCGGTTTCTAAATCTAAATCATCATAAATCACGATAATATCTTCTAGATCAATATCAAAATAATCCATTATTGGACGTACACATTCACCTGATAAATTCATGTATGTTAGTGGCTTTAATAGCATCACTTTTCCTTCTGGTCGATGAACTGTTGCATACATACCATTAAATTTAGCTTGGCTTAAAGGCGCATTCCACTTTTCTGCTAATGCATCAATACATTCGAAGCCAATATTATGTCTTGTATATTCATATTGCTTGCCTGGATTTCCAAGACCTATAATTAATTTCATTTTTTCCTCATCCTTTTAATAAAAGCGGAGAACGCCCGTTTAGCTCTGCGTCGGCAAAAACGCTACATCGTGTAGCATTGCCGACATGACTCACATCCCGTGAGCCCCATCAACTGGAGTAACCGCCTTTTAGGGTGCTTTTTACCCTTGAAGGCGGTTTTGAAGTTGTCGAGGAGCTGGCGTTCGCAGCTAGACATTATTCAAACTTTGAAAGTTTCCACTTCATACTTTTAAACTAATCATAGATTATTTTACCATATACAACTTTCCAACCGCATTCGAAACCATTTAAATTAATAAGATTTACTTTTATGTAAAATTTGTAATGAATTTTTTTGCTGAAATTCGCACAGATTTATAAAGGTCATGCTTAAGGTAACTCATCTTATAGGTGATTATCATTTAGTCAAAGCCCTACACTCATAGGTGAAGTACTCTACGTAAAAAAGTATGCCTGAAGGTAGAAAAAAATTGCACGGGAAATTAACCCCATGCAATTAAGAAACTTTCGTTTTTAAGCTTCTGATTCGGGAGCCTCTGTTGCTTTAATATCCTGGTTCCCATCATCACCTTGTCCAGCTGTATCGTCGCTAGCCGTTGCAGGAGGAGTCACTGTGACTAATGTATCCTCATCTGGGTTTAACACTTCAAAATTCACTTTGCTACGAAAATCAGCTACTGACAATGAACCATTAATTTCAATGTCTGATACATCAATTTCAATTGATTCTGGAATATTTGACGGTTTAACTTTAATAGTCAATTCACGAATTGGCTGTGTTAAAACGCCGCCTTCTTTTACTCCAACCGACTCTCCAACAATTGTAATTGGAACTTCTACGGTAATTTCCTCTGCCATATTAATGGATAAAAAATCAATATGCTTCACATGACCTTTTAAAGCACAACGTTGTACTTCGTTTATAATGGCGTTTACCTGATTACCTTCAATATTAATTTTAAACACACTTGTACGGCCAAGCTTTTGAACTGCTTTTGCAGTTTCTTTATAGTCCATTACAATTGGTGTAGATTGTATATTATACCCATATATTACTCCAGGTAATTTTTCTTGTTTTCTAAGTTGATTAATTGTTGGTCCTTTACCTTTTGCTCTTGTTGCAGCTTGTAGAACTATATCCATTTCTTATCAAATCCTTCCAGAAAATAATATCAATTTAAGTATGTCTCGATTTCTGGAAGATTAAACAGCTTAAATCATTTTGATTGGATTAAAAAAGCCTAGTAGCTGTCAATTGACAGCATACTAGGCTTGAAGGTCTTATTAATCAAATAATGTACTTACGGATTTGTTTTCGTATACGCGAGAAATAGCTTCTGCCATTAATGGTGCAACAGATAATTGTTTAATTTTTGGAGATCTTTTCTCTTCACTTAATTGAATTGTATTTGTAACTACTAATTCTTTAATAGCAGAGTTTTCAATACGTTCAATTGCAGGTCCAGATAATACTGGGTGTGAACAGCAAGCGTAAACTTCTTTAGCACCTGACTCCATCAAAGCGTTAGCTCCAATTGTAATTGTTCCAGCAGTATCAATGATATCATCTATTAAGATACATACTTTGCCTTCAACATTACCAACGATGTTCATTACTTCAGCAACATTTGGCTTTGGACGGCGCTTATCGATAATAGCAATTGGTGCTTTAAGACGCTCTGCCATTTTACGAGCACGTGTCACACCACCATGGTCAGGTGACACAATACAAATATCTTCAGGATTAATATCTTTTGTTTTAAAGTAATCAGAAAGAATTGGAACAGCCACAAGGTGGTCAATTAATATATCAAAGAAACCTTGAATTTGTGGAGCATGTAAATCTAATACAATCACACGATTTGCTCCTGCAGTTTCTAAAAGGTTTGCAACTAATTTAGCAGTAATTGGTTCACGAGCTTTCGCTTTACGGTCTTGGCGTGCATAACCATAATAAGGTATAACTACGTTAATTGTACGCGCTGATGCACGTTTTAAAGCGTCAACCATTATTAATAGTTCCATTAAATGTTCATTAACTGGAGCTGAAGTTGATTGCACTACGAACACATCACACCCACGGATACTTTCTTCAATGCTAATTTGAACTTCCCCATCACTGAAGTGTTTAACAGACGATTTACCAAGTTCTACGCCCATTAATTCTGCGATTTCATGTGCTAATGGATAGTTTGAATTAAGTGAAAAGATTTTTAATTTTGAATCTGCATATTGATACGGCATGATGGCCTCCTAAAAATTTTAAAAAAATTTATTTTGAATTTAATTTCTTTACGTATTCTAGTTTATTCTCTTGTCGTGCACGGGCAATGGCTAACGCGCTTTCTGGTACCTCTTTAGTAATAGTAGAACCAGCAGCAATAAATGAGCCTTCACCTAGTGTCACAGGTGCTACTAGGTTAGAGTTGCAACCTACAAAAACATTATCCTCAATTACTGTTTTATATTTGTTTTTACCATCATAGTTAACTGTGATAGAACCACAGCCAACATTAACATTATTTCCTACTTCAGCATCTCCAATATAACTTAAATGAGATACCTTCGTTTCATTACCTAAAGTACTTTTCTTTACTTCAACAAAGTTTCCAATTTTCACATGGTTACCAAGCTGTGAATCAGGGCGCAAGTGTGCAAATGGACCAACTGCCGTATCTTCACCAACAATACTATTCGTAACAACAGAATTAAGAATAGACGTACGGTCTCCAATTTGGCTATTAGTAATTTGACTATTAGGACCAATGATACAATCTTCACCGATCATTGTTTTCCCCTCAATTATAACACCTGGTTTAATAATTGTGTCAGGACCAATTTTTACCTCAGCACCGATATGTGTTGTTTCAGGGTTGATAATCGTTACACCGTTTCGCATATGTTTTTCATTAATACGTGCACGCATAATCTGTTCTGCTTGTGATAAAGCTACTCGATCATTAACACCTAATGTTTCATCAAAACTTTCACAAGCAAAGGCAGAAACAATTTCACCTTGTTTTTGTAAAATTTCAATTACATCTGGTAAGTAGTATTCACCTTGTGCATTCTCATTATTTACGAGTTTTAACGCATCGAATAATGCTTTATTATCAAAGCAATAAGTTCCCGTATTAATTTCCTTAACTAATTGTTGATCAGAGGAAGCATCTTTTTGCTCAACAATTTGTGCCACTTGCCCTTCCGCATCACGAATAATACGACCGTAACCAGTTGGATTTTCCGCAACAGCTGTTAAGATTGTAGCCTTTGCTTTTTGGGCAACATGATGTTCAAGAAGCGCTTTCATCGTTTCAGGGCGAATTAATGGTGTATCGCCACAAACTACTAATGTTGTACCTTCAAGTGAAGCTAAAATAGATTCTGCTTGCATAACAGCATGGGCAGTTCCTAATTGTTCTGCTTGTAGTACGTATTCACTCTTATCGCCAAGTTGTTCTTTTACTTTTTCTGCTCCATGGCCAACGATTGTAACAATCCTCTCCACATCTAATGATTGGATGTGATCGACTACATGTTCTACCATTGGCTTTCCACATACAGGATGGAGCACTTTATATAATTTGGACTTCATGCGAGTTCCTTGACCTGCAGCAAGTATTACCGCAAAAACGTTAGTCATTGTAAGTCCTCCAATTTTGGTCATTTTCTCTTATGACTATATAGTAAATTCACTCAAATTTCAAGGTGACATGGCTTGACAATCGAGTGACAATATCTAATCTTTTTAAATTAAACCTTAGCTTCTTGCCTCCGAATTTTGGATTCTGCTTGGTCCAACACGAAGGTTGAGATGGTAATTTTAATTTTATGGCTTGTATGAGAATTTAAGCCGCGCGCGTCGATGATCTTTCTGACTTTGAAGCTCCACTGATAAAGTTTGAAGCCAACTACAAACAAAAAAGAGCCTTCTCATATAGGAGTGGCTCTCATTCGTTGAAATTATGCATTTGCTTCTTCTAATTGTGGTACTTCTTCATCACTTGTTGCGTGATAAGCAGCTAAAACTACTTCTTGAATTTTGTTACGTGTTCCAGAATTAATTGGATGTGCGATATCGCGGAATTCTCCATCTGGTGTTCGTTTACTTGGCATTGCTACGAATAAACCAGTATTTCCATCTATCACGCGAATATCATGTACAACAAACTCATCGTCAAGCGTGATTGAAGCGATCGCACGCATGCGACCATCAGTTTGCACACGACGTAATCTTACGTCAGTAACCTCCATTCTACTCACTCCTCTCCTCTATGATGCCTTTGAAATATTAAGATTCTACAAAAATTTCAAATTTCCTTCTAGTTTTATAAAAATTTTCAAAATAATTATATTTTTTTAAAAACTTAATAGTTTAGTATAAAAAAATCTGATGAACTCTATCGAAGTTCATCAGATTCTAGTTTATATATTATTCTATTCAAAGACAGCTATAACTTCTATTTCTACTCTAACGTCTTTTGGTAATCTAGCAACCTCTACTGCAGAGCGAGATGGTTTATGATCGCCAAAGTTTGTTGCATAAGCTTCATTCATAGCTGCAAAATCATTCATGTCCTTTAAAAACACTGTTGTTTTAATTACATTGTTTAATGATAATCCAGCTTCCGCTAATACAGCTCTAATATTTTCGAATACTTGGTTAGTTTGGGCTACGATATCACCTTCAACTAATTCACCTTCAGCTGTTAATGGAATTTGTCCAGAACTAATTAAGAAACCATTCGCCACGATTGCTTGTGCATATGGCCCGATTGCAGCTGGTGCTTTTGTTGTTGAAATTGTTTTCATTTAATTTCTCTCCTTTGAAAAATAATTTCCTTCACTTAAAGCTATTGTTCGATCCTTTTCATTAACTGCATGAAGCTTTACTAAAGAATAGTAATCATCAACAAGTGTATCATCTGCATGTTCTGCTTCTACGAGAACAGCGATTCCTGCTAGTTCACAATCAAACTCTTCAAGTAAGTTTTTCATCCCATTCATTGTACCACCGACTTTCATAAAATCGTCGGTAATCAGGACGCGTTGACCGCTTTTCATGCTACGCTTTGATAATACCATTGTCTGGATACGTCGAGAAGACCCAGAAACATAATTAATGCTTACTGTTGAGCCTTCCGTCACTTTACTATCCCGGCGAACAACAACTACTGGTACGTTTAAATGTCTTGCGATGGAATGGGCAATGGAAATCCCCTTTGTTGCTACAGTCATAATGACATCAATATGTTGGTCGGCATATACACTTGCAAAAACTTTTCCGACTCGGTTTATTAATTCCGGGTTTCCAAGTAAATCCGTCATAAACAAATAACCACCAGGTAATAACCGATCCGATTGACTTAATTCTGAAATTAGCGTCTGAATAATCTCACGTACTTCCTCATCAGACATTTTCGGAATATATTTAACTCCTCCTGCAGCCCCTGGAACTGTCACCAATAGCCCAATCCCTTTTTCTTCAAATGTGTCCTTTACAATTGTCAAATCCTCACTAATTGAAGACTTGGCGGAATTGTATAAGTCTGAAAAATAAGTAAGTGGAATCAGTTGATGTGGATGCTCAAGTAAGTAATAAGTCATATCGACAAGGCGTTCACTTCGCTTCCATTTCATGCGACACTCTCCTAATCAATATATATAATAATCAATTATGCCTCGGCGAACCTGAGTCCGTATTTTAACTTGTGCTTAGACCAACAAGATTGTTTTTCAACGAGCTAGCTAAGCTATGTAGGAGCAAGATGTTGTTAATAGCCGTTACAGGAATGCGACGTTCTTAGGCTAACATCATATACCTCCACTAATAACTTGTGACATCCGCCGGGGCTTATCTTCATTCAGTCGTTACTGAATAAAAAATTTGTGTTTCTTCCCCACCTAAAGAGGGAATCCTCTAACCCGTCGCAAGCTTTCGGTACAAAAAAATTAAGGATTTGCTGAATGAATATAAACACGAATATTTTATAGAAAAAGTAACATAAATGTACGTATTTAATCAAGTGAATTTCTTTCCCCTAACATACGGATTGCAAAAACTTCTTCACAAAATCCTCTTAAACCATTATAAATTCTGCTAAGTCGAGACTCACTATCTACTAATCCAAACACTGTTGGCCCACTACCACTCATTAACACAGCATCTGCTCCAAAGCGTTTCATTTGTTCCTTAATCATCACAACTTCAGGATGTAAGTTAAAAGTAACAGTCTCTAACACATTCCCTACTGAATCACACATTAAATCGTAATTTTCTGTTTCAATTGCTTCAATCATTGTTTTTGTATTTGGATGTTTTACCTCGTCTAGTCGGAGTGCTCCGTAAACTTGGGCAGTAGAGACACCAATTTTAGGTTTCGCTAAAACAACCCAGCAAGTAGGCGGTGCAGGAAGTTCCTGAATTTTTTCACCTCGTCCTGTTGCTAAAGCAGTACCCCCATATACACAAAATGAAACGTCAGATCCAATTTTTGCACCAAGTTCAGCTAATGTATCCAATGATAAATTTAAATTCCAAAGTTTATTTAACCCTCGTAATGTGGCAGCTGCATCACTGCTACCTCCTGCTAAGCCTGCAGCAATCGGAATCTGTTTATCGATGGTAATTAAAACACCTTCCTGTATGCCGTATGTATCTTTTAATAATTGAGCTGCTTGGTAGGCAAGATTACGACTGTCGTTAGGTATAAAGCCGTTTGAAGAACTAATTAAGATTTGTCCATCTTTTCTAGAATCAAGTCCTATTCGATCTGCTAAATCAACTGTTGTCATAATCATTTCAACTTCGTGGTATTGGTCTGGTCGTTTATATAGCACATCTAATGTTAAATTTATTTTTGCAGGTGCTTTTACATAAAGCATTTCGTATCCTCCTAAAAACGGTCATCATCCAAAAATGGAAAAAGGACTTTCTAACTGTTCATTAATTTTACCATAATGTAAAAAAAAAAGTGGAGCCAATAGCATTACCTCTCCCAAGTATCATTGCTTTAATCTAACATTCTATTAATCTGACCTCAACTAGACAAAATTGAATAAAAAGCCAATAGCACCCCTTTTAGTGAGTACTATTGGCTTAACTTGTCAACTTTACTTATTTTGATTGTTTTGGTTTGCTTGCTGTTGTGCTAGACCTTCTTGGGCCATTTCAATCGCTCGCTTTACCAGGTTCCCTGCATCACGTGACTTTATTCCACCCCAGCCTTCACGTTCGACTACATCATAAAATCCGAGTTCCTTGGCAATCTCTTCTTTTAGACGATTCGACATGATACCTCTTCTTCTGGCCATGCAGTTTTCCTCCTTTAAAACAAGTAGGTTGACAAACGTAGTATGTACAAGAAATAAAAAAACACTCATAAAAATGAGTGTTTTTCAAAATATAAAAATAAGTACTAGATCCTATTTAGCGATGGCAATTTGTGCATCATCTAAAAATGTAATCTCTACAGCTTCAGTTAAAATATCTGTGTAACTATACGATACACGTTTACAGGCATTATCTTCTTGATCAAGCTCTACAACAAAGACTGCGTGATATGTTTCACTAAGTACACCAGCACACTCGACAGTTTTCTTGCGACCTCCGTTTGCTTTTAATAACAAACGTTTTCCTAAGTGACCATCTAACGATTTTTTGATGTCAGCTAACGTTTTTGGCATTTTTGCATACACCTCACTATAAAACAGTATAGCTTAGGCGTTTTAATTTGTCAAACAAAATAAATATTTTATCAGCAGTTAAATAAACTTGTCAACTCAAATTGTATAGAATTATACCCATTTTTTTATTTAATTAAAAGTTTTTTTAAAATTATTGACGTTTAGAAAAAAACGAGTATAATGCGTCTGCTAATTTTCCAAACTCCTGAATTGACAATGTTTCCCCACGTCTCGTCGGTTCTATACCACTTTCCTCCAACGCTTGGATTATTAAATGTTTATATTCTTTCCCAGACGGAAGACCAGATTGTAAGTTATTTAAAATAGTTTTACGACGTTGAGCAAAGGAAGCACGTGTTACCTCAAATAAAAAGTCCTCATCAATTACCTTAACTGGTGGCTCTTCATGTCTTATTAAACGGATAACAGCGGAATCAACATTGGGTTGAGGCATAAATACAGTCTTTGGAACAACCATAGCAACTTCTGCACTTACATAATATTGAATAGCAATAGATAGCGACCCATACTCTTTTGTTCCAGGTTTTGCAGTAATCCGATCTGCAACTTCTTTTTGCATCATCACAACAAAACCACGAATTGGTAATCGGTCGTTTAATAATTTCATTAAGATTGGCGTTGTAACATAATACGGTAAATTAGCTACGACCATAATATCTTCAATTCCCTGCATTTCTTCAGCAATGACAGCCGGAACATCTGCTTTTAATATATCTGAATGAACGACTTTCACATTGTTGTATGGACTTAATGTGTCTTCAAGTACCGGTAATAATCGTTGGTCAATTTCAAATGCAACAACTTTTTTTGCCTCCCGGGCTAGATGTTCAGTTAACGCGCCAATACCAGGTCCAATCTCAATAGCACCACTATTTTTAGTTAAATTTGCATGACTTACAATATTTCTTAATATATTAGGGTCAATTAAAAAGTTTTGACCTAAGCTCTTTTTAAAAGAAAAGCCATACTTATTTAGAATTTCTTTTGTACGTAATGGTGTCGCGATATCTTTATACATTTTGGTCCTCCTGATCTAATTGCGCTATTGCCTGTCCAAATTGTTCGACTGTAATTTGGAACATCACTAGCCGTTTATGCAATTGTTTACCATTTGTCATTCCGATATTTAAAAGTTCACCCAATCGAGAACGGCGTTGCTTTGACTGTGGATGTCCGATAAGTTTAGCCTGCATGAGGTCATCCAGTGTAATAAGTTCTTCGAAGTTATTATTTATGTTAGGCGTATAAACATTTTTCAATGCCTCTCTAATGTCTTCATCGCTTGCATGTTCGATTCCAAGACCTTTTCCATTCTTAGCAATGGTTTTTTCTTTTGAGAGAAATGCATGTTTTACACTAGGAATACGTTCTTCAATGATCGCACGAATGCGTCTTCCGGGATAATCGGGATCAGTAAAAACGATAACTCCTCTCTTTTCATGAGCATGTGCAATACGCTTCAATGTTTCTTCCGAAATAGCCGAGCCATTTGTTTCAATTGTGTCTGCGCCTACAGCTCTTTTAATCGCTGTTGTATCGTCCTTACCTTCCACAACGATAATTTCTTTTATTTTCAACAATAGTACCTCTCTTCTAAAACTATCTTTGACCATTTTAACTAACCTTAAAACAAAAGAAAAGCAGAAGTGGCTCGTTCACACTCGTGTCTTCGAAAACGCAACACACGCGAGTATCACAGATATCACTTCGCATGCAAACAAGACACTAGGCATTTTCCTTCTAAAAGACAAAAGTGGGGCACATTAAAGGCCCCACTCAAACATTTGGAATTCAATATTTTTTAATCTAAAATTCGAATACGGACTTTTTTTCGTCCCCAATTTTTTGCCTGACTTTTCGATTGTACTAATACGTCAATTTTATTTCCCTTAATAGCACCTCCAGTGTCACCGGCAATAGCATTACCGTAGCCTTCAACCCATACTTTTGTTCCTAATGGAATTAGATTTGGGTCAACTGCGATCACTTTTAAGTTAGAATTTCCACGTAAGTCAATGCCTGATGCAGACGTTCCACTACACCCTTCACAATATGGTGTATAGGCAGTCGCAGTAACATAAAACTCTTTTCCTTCTGAAGTCGATTGATTACCACGAGAAACTGCAGCTGTTACAACCTTTGAGCCTACTGCCACAACTTTAGTTTTTGGTTCTTTAACTACTTCTTCAGACTTTAAAACTTTATCTACCACTTTACCATTTTTCTTAATGATTTCATACGTACGGGACACTGTACCTTTCTCCCCTTCTGAAACCACTTTTTCTTTTCCTTTTAGTAACGATGAGTCTGATCTCGTTTCTACAGCGAAATCAACCGGCTCTTCCACTACATCGGTAACTTTTTCTACGCGAACGACTTTAATTTGATCGTTTGGCTTTATAAGTGTATCACTTTTATTTTCGACACGATCAAACTCATTCAATTGAATCCCCTGTTGTTTTAAAAAGTTAGCGACCGTAGTCGAAGTGGACCATACTTGTTTCTTAGCATTACCATCGACAAGTGTTAACTGAAAAGCCTTCTGAACTTCAATTTTATCCGTGCTTTTAACTTCTGCATCTAAAGCATGCGATACTTGATCGTGCTCTGTTACATCGATATTAGCTTCTTCCAAAATGTCTTTCACTTTGCTCTCAGTTGTCCAAACATTTGACTCTTTACCGTCAACTGAAATGGTTATATCTTTTGCCTGTTCCCAGTCGATCGTCAATCCATCGACGATTTCTGTGTTCAGTGAGGGTGTAACTTTATCATACTTTGTAACGATAATCCCCTTATCTTCAAGGAGATCTCCAACAGTTTTTGCGTGTGTTGATATTTGTTGCTCTTTTCCGTCTGCATTAACAACAACGGATGTTTTCGTTCCCTGGTAGAAAACGAATGCAAAAATTGAAACAAACAAGACTACAGAAATAATCTTTACAGCTGTTTGCCTGCTCCTCAATGATCCTGAGAACAAGTTTTTCATGGTTATTTTTGACATGAAAAAACGCCTCCTTAATACTCGTTGGATTATACGGGTTCATTTTCTAGCTGTCAACCTTAATAGATTTTCTCGAAAATGATTCATCATGCTAACCCTGCCCAAAACGCGGTACTAGAGGCGCTTAGACATTTTATACATCCAATTTAAAAAACTTGGTTGCATTAAAGGTTGTTGCATGTGCCACTTCCTCTGTTGATAGCCCTTTTTGACGTGCAATTTCTTCTGCAACTAAAGGTACATAAGATGGCTCATTTCTCTTACCACGAAACGGATGTGGTGCTAAGTAAGGGGCATCGGTTTCAATCATTAAGTACTCTAGTGAAATCTCCTTTGCCACTTCTTTAGGCATTCTTGCATTCTTAAACGTAACAGGACCACCTAGACTGATCATAAAGTTCATGTTTATACATTCCTTAGCCGTTTCTACACTTCCACTAAAGCAATGCATTACTCCACCAACGGAAGCTGCATTCTCTTCTCGAAGGATTTGTACAACATCTCCTGTTGCATCACGATTATGAATGACAATTGGTAAGTTCAATTTTTGCGCTAAGTGAATCTGTTTTCTGAATAAAGCTTGTTGCACATCTTTCGGTGATTTATCCCAGTAATAATCTAAACCTGTTTCTCCGATTGCTACTACTTTTGGGTGACTTGCGAGTTCCTCAATCCATTGTAAATCCTCTTCCTTACAATCGATTGCATCTACAGGGTGCCAACCAATAACTGCATATATAAATTCGTATTCATCCGCTAACTTCATAGCTCTTTCAATGGTCTTTCGGTCAAACCCTACAACAACCATCTTTTCAACTTTTGCTTCTAATGCTCGATCAATAACTTGTTGTAAATCTTCATCATACTGATCAGCATTAAGGTGAACATGTGTATCAATAAACATTAATCATTCGCCTACTTTCATTCTATTGGATAAAATCATTACTATTTTCACATTCATATTACAAAAAGATTACAGAAATCATCTTGTTGTTTCAACTTTTGCTCGCAATATCTGTGTATTAGGTAGATAATACCTAAAAAATTGGGGATTTATTCTATATCAAAATAATTCCACTTATACATTTAAAAGCCTGCTGAACTTTAAAAGTCCAGCAGGCTAAATATTAAAAAACTTATTTTACTTTTGCCCCATTTTCCAACTTTGGATCAACTGTTGCAAGTGTTAAAATACCATCATTTGATCCTGCTAAGATCATTCCTTGTGATAATTCACCACGAAGTTTTACCGGTTTTAAGTTTGCAACTACAATCACCTTTTGGCCAACGAGTTCTTCCGGTTTATAATGCTGTGCAATTCCTGAAACCACTTGGCGTTGCTCGTAACCTAAGTCTACTTGTAATTTCAATAATTTATCTGCTTTTGGTACTGGTTCACATGCTGTTACAGTACCAACTCGTAAGTCTATTTTAGTAAAGTCATCAATTGTAATTTCTGGTACTTGTGGCTTTTCAACTGCTTTTATTTCTTCTTCTGTTGTTGAAGTTTTTACGGAACTTCTCATTTGTTCACGTATGTAATCAACCTCAATTTCAGTATCTAGACGAGGGAAAATTGGAATCCCTTTTTCCACCACTTTTGTACCTTCTGGAATAATATTACCAAATGTTTCAATTGTTACCCATTCCAAATATTTTACATCTAATCCCAATTGTTCAATTATTTGATTAGGAGTTGAAGTCATAAACGGTTGTAACAGTACTGCAATATGACGGAGACTTTCTGCCAGATTTGCCATTACAGAACTTAATTTAGATTTATTTTCCTCATCTTTTGCAAGTACCCAAGGTTGTGTTTCGTCAATATATTTATTTGTACGTGAAACTAATGACCAAATATCCGAAAGTACGACACTAAACTGCATTTTTTCCATACTTTCTTCATATTTAATACGCGTTTGTTTTGCATGTTCTTTTAGGGCATTGTCAAATTCCGTTTCCTGTAAGTTTGCTGTTGGAATAACGCCGTTGAAATATTTATTCATCATGGAAACAGTTCTATTTAATAAGTTACCTAAATCATTGGCTAAGTCGAAATTTGTACGTTCTACAAACGACTCCGGTGAAAATACACCGTCAGAACCAAATGGTAATTCACGAAGTAAGAAGTAACGAGTAGCATCTAATCCATAACGTTCAATTAACATTTCTGGATAGACAACATTTCCTTTTGATTTCGACATTTTTCCATCTTTCATCATGATAAAGCCATGTGCAAAGACCTTTTTAGGAAGAGGTAAATCTAGCGCCATTAAAAAGATTGGCCAATAAATTGTATGGAAACGAACAATATCCTTACCTACAACATGTACATCAGCTGGCCAGTATTTATTGAATAATTCCTCATTTTCTGACCCATACCCTAAAGACGTGATATAGTTAGTCAATGCATCCACCCATACGTAGATGACATGTCTTGGATCACCAGGGACTTTAATTCCCCAATCAAATGAAGTTCTCGAAACTGACAGGTCTTCCAATCCTGGTTTAATAAAGTTATTAATCATTTCGTTTTTACGTGATTCAGGTTCAATGAATTCTATATTCTCTTCGTAGTATGCTAATAAGCGATCAGCATATTTCTTCATATTAAAGAAGTAAGATTCTTCTTTTACTTTATGAACTGGACGACCACAGTCCGGGCAGTTACCGTTATCTAATTGTGTCTCTGTATAGAAGGATTCACAAGGTGTACAATACCAGCCTTCATATTCACCTTTATAAATATCGCCATTATCAAGAAACTTTTGGAATATTTTCCCTACACTTTTTGTATGGCGCTCTTGGGTTGTTTGAATAAAGTCATCATAAGAGATGTCCATTAAAGCCCAAAGTTTTTTAGCGGCTTCTGCAATTTCGTTTACATAATCTTGTGGATGTTTGTCGACTTCCGCTGCTTTCTCTTGGATCTTTTGACCATGTTCGTCCATTCCTGTAAGGAACCGAACATCATATCCACGCAGTCTTTTATAGCGTGCCATCGTATCTGATGCGACTGTTGTATAAGCGGTCCCAATGTGAAATTTCCCACTTGGATAATAAATAGGTGTTGTAATATAAAATGTCTTCTTTTCGTTCACAGAAACTGCCTCCAATTTATTACTTATTATACTTATTCTATCGGAGTAATAAAATCCTTTCAACGATAGAATATTATGAAAGATATTTGTCGAAAATTGTTATTAGGAAAAAGTGTAAATTTTTTGGAACTTTTTACACAAATTTCACGTTTTATAATAAAAATCTTTATTTCGATAGGGATTATGGTAACTTTTTACCCTATAGATATGTGATTATACAAATATTAATAATGCTAAATTATTGACGTTTATGGCATTAGTTGGTATTATCTTAATCAGACAAGCAATAAATGTCGAATTTTGGCGAATTAAAAAATATAAATACACAATATACAGGAGGAAACATTCATGAAATCAACAGGTATCGTTCGTAAAGTCGATGAATTGGGACGAGTTGTTATTCCTATTGAACTTCGTCGTACTTTAGGTATTGCCGAAAAAGATGCATTAGAGATTTACGTTGATGATGACCGAATCATTCTTAAAAAATATATGCCAAACATGACTTGTGCTGTAACTGGCGAAGTATCAGATCAAAACTTTAAATTAGCTGGTGGGAAATTAATTCTAAGCCCAGAAGGTGCAGACATGTTAGTGAAAGAAATTCAACAACACCTTAAAAAATAGTGAATGAGAAAAAGCGACGCTATGTAAATTGCCCTTTTTATAGCATCGCTTTTTTATTTGATTTTTAGACAATTATTGGTGATATTCTTGATAAACATCACGTTTTTTTAATCCACGCTCTTTTGCAACTTGCTTGATTGCATCTTTAGAATTGAGATCTTTTTCTTCTATTAGATGGTTAATATGTTCAACTACTGAAAAATCCGCCCAATATGAAGGTTCTTCTTCTATTTCACCTTCTAGATTTCCTTCTAAAACGATACAGAATTCTCCTCGAATCTCATTTTCACTAGACCACTTAATGGCTTCCTGTATAGTACCGCGTAAAAACTCTTCAAACTTTTTCGTTAGTTCTCTAGCTAATACAATATTTCGATTCCCTAATATAAGTTCTAAGTCCTTTAGTGTTTCCTTTAGGCGATGGGGTGCTTCGTAAAAGATTATTGTTTCTTCTCTTCTCGACAATTTTTCAAGTTGTTCTCTGCGTTCCTTTTTATGTCGATTCAAGAAACCAAAGAAATAAAATGGTTGAGGTGTAATACCGGATGCAATTAATGCTGTTAATGCTGCATTAGCACCTGGTACTGGAACAACAGCGAAATCTTCTTCTAAAGCTTTGACCACAATATCAGCACCGGGATCTGAAATACAAGGTAGCCCTGCATCACTCACTAAAGCTACTGACTTTCCTTCGCGTAAATATTGTAATAATTTCTCTCCACCTTGTTCTAAATTGTGCTCATGGTAACTAACTAATGGAGTTTCAATTTCAAAATAATTGCAAAGCTTTTTTGTATTACGCGTATCTTCCGCCGCAATAACATCTACCTCTTTTAAAATGCGCAGTGCACGAACAGTCATATCCTCTAAATTGCCAATTGGCGTTGCAACAAGATAAAGACAACTCCCCTGCTCGTGTAGGCTGCTCTTTTGTGACTTCATGTAATTTCGCCCCTAATATAAATCAATTTTTCTTTGCGTGTCAATTGCTTAAATGCATACTCAGCTCTCATTGCTTCTTGTTTTGTATCGAACATTTCATAATATACACATTCTACTGGTCTGTGAGCTCTTGTATATTTTGCACCCTTTCCGGCATTATGTGCTTCAACCCGTTTTTCCAGGTTATTTGTATAACCTGCATATAAAGAGGAATCTGCACATTCCAGAACATAAAAGATATGCTTATCCTTCTTTTCCATATAGTAATTCACTCACTTCATCTGTATGCTGATTATCTTCACCATAAACATATAAAGGAGGCAATACTTTTAAATCTGGCTTCCCATCTTTAATTCCTTCTATTAAAAGGGTATTTGCATCTTTCCCGAATTTTGGGTACACGAATTGAATCCGTTTTGGCTCAAGACGATTTGCTCTCATTAATGTTACGATATCAAGCAATCTCCCAGGCCGATGAACGAATGCAGCTTTTCCACCTTGTTTTAATAATCTACTTGTAGAATATATTGCTTCTTCTAATGTTAAACGAATTTCATGTCTCGCAATAGCATAATGCTCACTTAAATTTTTATCGCTCATCTCATGAGCTAAAAAGTAAGGGGGGTTACAAGTTACAACGTCAAATTTTTCAATTCCAAGGTTCATAGGTGCATCCTTTACGTCACCGTGAACCATACCAATTTGGTGTTCAAGTTCATTATAGCGTATACTTCTTTCCGCCATATCAAAAAGGCGTTCCTGAATCTCAACACCTATAATTTCTGCCTTTGTACGTGCACTTAAGAATAAAGGAATGACTCCATTCCCAGAACATAAATCAACAATTTTTCCTCTATGAATTGGTACGCTCACAAATTTAGATAATAAAACAGCATCTAAAGAGAAAGAAAAAACAGATGGACTTTGGATAATTCTCAAATTTTCTGCTAATAAGTAATCAAGGCGCTCATCTTCTTTTAACCATTGATTCAACGAATATCACTCCTATCGTGCGAAGGTGCAGTGCACGCTTCTCAAGCCTAAACAATTTACCTTATTTTCAACCTTTTCCTTTTCATAAAAGGATCCAACAAGTTCTACCTGAGTAAATTACACTCACAGATAGCTTTACAAAATAAAAGACTGAAAACCACAACACTGTGGTATCAGCCTTTAAAATTAAATTCACATCGGTGGATTTTTACTACATATTTGAGAAAACACACTTGGTCTTTTGATAATGCCATAATAGCATTTCCCAAATTTAAGCTCAACCGGAGTATGCTTTGTTTAGTGATTGAATTAAGTTCCCAACCTAATAAACAAAGCTATACATTTTGCTTATTTAAGAATGATAGACAAAATAAACAATCTTCACCTTTACGTAATGATCCAAAATGTACATGACATACATGGAAACCTTCTTGATAAAGGCGAGCTAAGTTGTCATAGCCTTCTCCTATATCTAACGAACCTTTTTTACTGTTTTTATTTTCTTTTGAAGTTGAATCATCATTAGATAAAAGCTCTTCTAAACGTCTACGTAGGTGAAGGTTTTCCGTCTGAAGTGTTTGATGTTCTTCCACCATATGTGCAACAAATTTTTTTAAGTCGCTAAATTGTTGCTGTAGCGATTCGAGCTGTTGTTCGAATTCCATAACTGTTTCTAAAAAATTACGGTCCTTCACACAAGCCACCTCATTAGTTTTATCTATATTAAATTCTTTTCACACTCTAGTATATCATCAAGTGTATACTCAACGGTTCTTTCTTGCTCTTCAAGAAATACCTGAATTAAACGTTCTAGAACGTTAATCCCTACTACTTTTCCAACTCCGTCGGGTGTCATTGTCGTTTCGCCTATATCTGGCATGCCTTCTTTGGCTATCTCATAATCATCGTTTTCAAACTTTAGGCAGCACATTAATCGACCACAAAGCCCTGAAATTTTTGTTGGGTTTAACGATAAGTTTTGATCCTTCGCCATTTTAATTGACACCGGATCAAAGTCTCCTAAAAATGTAGAACAACACAACATTCTTCCACAGGGTCCAATACCACCAAGAAGTTTTGCCTCATCTCGAACACCAATTTGGCGCAGCTCAATTCGAGTACGGAAAATAGATGCTAGATCTTTAACTAACTCACGAAAATCAACTCGTCCTTCAGCAGTGAAGTAAAAGATAATTTTATTTCGGTCAAATGTGTATTCTACATCTACAAGTTTCATTTCTAATTTATGTTCACTGATTTTAACATTTGCTAAATCAAATGCTCTTTGGGACTCGTTAATATTTTCCTCAACTTGAATACGGTCTCGTTCATCCGCAGGGCGAAGTACTTGCTTTAAAGGTAAAACAACATCCTTTTCGCCTACTTGCTTTATTGGAACAACGACTTTCCCATATTCGACCCCACGTGCTGTTTCTACTATTACATATTGATCTATTTCTAATAGAAAGCTGCCGGGGTCAAAATAATATATTTTACCCGCTTTTTTAAAGCGAATTCCAACCACATTATACAAAAGTGTATCCCTCCTGCAGTTTCAGCATAAGCTGCTCCATCATAAGCGTACGATTCATATTCCGTTGTAAATTTTGTCTTGCCTGTAAAATAGCTTGTAATTGATTAGACAAACTTTCATAAGATGTATGTAACGCCGCTTCTCTCCAACTTTGAATCATATCTGGATAAGTATACGTGCTTTGTGAATTTGCCTTAACAGCTACAATATCACGATAAGCAAAGAGCAATAAATCTAATGCCTGCTCGATTTCACTCTTTTCTTTAAATGAAGGGAGCCAGTCCTCATATACTACTAATAATGCTTCGTGTATATTTTTTCTGACTGTCTCTACTAATTTTAACACTGTCTTTCTTGCTTGTGCAAACTGCTCGTCATTTGCCAATTGTATTGCAGTTTCGAGGCTATTCGTTACCATACTAACTGTTGAAGCCATTGATAAAGAAACTCCCTGCTGTTGTAATTGCTGTAACAAAATAGCTCTAGGTATATTTGAAAACTTTATATGTTGGCAACGTGAACGAATTGTCGGTAATATAGATTGAAATTGTTCAGTTAGTAGAATAGCTGTAACCTCTCCATCAGGCTCTTCTAAAAACTTTAGCAATGTATTTGCCGCAGAATTATTAAGTCGATCCGAATGGTGAAGAATATATATCTTTCGACCTTCTTCGATACTTGTTTTTGTCATAGCTGAAATTAGATCACGTACTTGATCAATTTTAATAAACTGACCATCTGGTAAAATCTCTTGTATATTAGGATGATTACCTGATTCGACACGTTTACAATTTCTACATGTTTCACATGGAACATTTTTCGACGGATTTTCACATAAAAGGAGTTTTACGAAGAATTTTGCAACTTCTTGTTTTCCTGTTCCCTTATCACCGTCAAATATGTAAGCATGGCCAGTTCTATTTTTATCAAATATCGTCTGTAGTTGCTTCATTACTATAGGTTGAAGTGCCTTTAATTCATCTACTTTTCCTTCCACTCTATTCACCTTTTTCGAAAATTGTAATGCAAAAAATCTGTTGTTGTCTATTAGAAAAAATCCCGTGTCTAACACACGCCTGCAGACACGGGTTTACGTTTTACGTATATAAATTCACTAACAATCCTTTAATTTCACCTATCTTATCAAGCAAATCGATTGTTGCCTTTTCTTCGTTTAAAAGGTCTTCCGCAAGTTCAACTAAACGCTCATCAATTGTTTCAACAATTTTCAAGCGGCGACCTTCGCCAAACCGATTCCACGTATGGGATTGTTTCATTTCGAGGCCATAATTGACAGCTTCTTGTAAGAATCTCCTTACAAGCATTTTAAACCTTGCAAGTTCTCTTAAATTACGAGATCTCGCAACTCGGTCTCCAGCTGAAGAAATATCACCTAAAAGCCTTGTCAATTGTTCTGTTTGCATTTTGGAACCTTGTTTAACAACCATTTCTCCAAAACGGTTACCCGATTGATTTACTTGCTTTATTTCATTATGGTTTGTTTTTAAACCTACACGTAAATCCTGATTTATTTTCAACTAGCTGTCGCCTCCAAACAAATACGCTTTGACGTATTTGGCCCAGATTTTGAATAGAGTTTACAGAATAACTTTTCTGCAAATACTCATATCTGCATGGGGCCTACCCTTAATAAGCATAAGGTTAGAAATGGTGGAACTGTTCAATTGGTAATACAAATACTGTAGCTCCTCCTACTTCAACTTCTATGGGATATGGAATGTAAGAATCTGCGTTGCCACCCAATGGTGAAACGGGGGATACTAATTGTTCACGTGAACGACAATTATCCCTAATTAAGTCTAACAATTGTGGTACTGATTTGTCATCGACCCCAATTAAGAACGTTGTATTTCCAGAACGTAGAAAACCACCTGTACTTGCTAACTTTGTTGCACGAAAGTTATTTTTCGTTAACGCACTGGCTAAACGGTTACTATCCTGATCTTGAACAACTGCTACAACTAACTTCATTCGCAATCACTCCCCTTATTCAGTTCCGTCTCTAACGGTTATCACGATTTTTAAAGCTTATTTATAATGTGAACTTATAATAAAAATTAAATATAAGTTAGAGATCCCCTTTAATCTACTAGTGAATTTTCCTAATAGAGTAAAAGTTGAAGTGGTGTATCTATTATATCATATTACAGTAGTACACTTCATTCACTTTTAGTTACTACCTCTTTTAATATCTTCCATACTTCATCGATAACTTGTTCAATTGATTGGTCTGCATTTACAACAACTATACGATTGGGATACCTTTTTACAACTTCACGATAACCTTGTCTAACTTTTTTGTGGAAAGCTAGACTTTCAACATCTAGTCTATTCACTTCTCGATCACTGTGTGCATGAATACGGGCAAGTCCCACTTCAGGTTCTAAATCAAAAAGGATTGTTAAGTCTGGCATTTGTTTACCAATGGCAAATTCATTAATTGATAAAACTTCCTCTATACCAAGTCCACGGGCATATCCTTGGTATGCAAGGGATGAATCGATAAAACGGTCGCATAAAACCAGTTTCCCCTGTTTTAATGCCGGTTCAACCTTTTCAAAGTAGTGTTGACTTCTAGCAGCAGCATATAGTAAAGCTTCTGTATGCTCATCCATAGCAGTGTGATCTGGATTTAAAATCACTTCGCGGATTTTTTCTGAAATCTCAATTCCACCAGGTTCTCTCGTAGCCATCACTTCTATATTTTCTTCAGTTAGAAGTTCTACAATCCTAGCAAGCACTGTTGATTTACCTGCTCCTTCTGGGCCTTCAAATGTAATAAATAAATTCCTTTTCATTTTGTATATTCCTCCACCTACTATTTTATGACGTAGATGAGCTTTTCAGATAATCGGTGTTGTCCTTGAAATGCTGCACCGATTGCGATTAACTCTTCTAATTGACTTAACTTTGCAACTGTTATCTTTTCACCTGGTATGAATAGTGGGATGCCTGGAGGATAAGGAATAATCATACTTGCAGAAATGCGCCCAATCGCTCTCATATAAGGTACCCATTCCTTATCTAACTGTTCAACTTCATCATAAGAAAGTTCAGAAGTTATTACTTCAGGACCTTCCAAAGTTGGATTGGCAATTGCCCCTACTTGTCTGGGCTCTTTTTTTAACAACTGAATTCCCTCTTTAATTAAAATACGTGTCTCAGCAAAAGGATAAGTTTGCCCTTGCTTTAATAATGGAAGTATTAGTAGTACCTGATAAGAATCTGCTAACTCGACATAAAGATGACTCTTCTCTAACACTTCTTTAAGCTGAAAACCAGTGTAACCTTGCACTCGTAATAATACCTTTAGTGGGTCATTTACTTCTATAACCTCTAATGAATGAATAGATTTTAAGGCATCAATCCATTGATTTCTTTTTCCCCAAAAATAGGCTGCATCATATTCAAAATAGGTTTGAACATAATTTCTAGCATCATCTAAGGAAGCAAGTAGCAAGTAGGATGGGCTACTCGATTGCAACATTCGCAAATAATGGTTTACTTTTTCTGGTTGAATTAACTTTGATTTCACGTGTAAAAACGAAGCCATTGTCATTGCATTTAGTGTTTTATGTGCAGACTGAACACAAATATCTGCCCCCAGTTGAATAGCGGAAGGGGGGAAGGTTGAACTTGCAATGAAATGTGCTCCGTGTGCTTCATCAACTAAAACAGGTATTTGATATTCATGACATAGATCAATCTGTTCCTTTAATTGACTTGACGCAACGCCATAATAAGTTGGGTAGGTTAATACGACTGCCTTCACATCTTCATGTTGTTCTAATGCCTTTTTTAATGTATTTGTGGTTACAGCACCAGCTGTATATGTATTTTCATCCCATTCTGGTGAAACAAAAATTGGTTTTGCACCAGCTAGTTCAAGTGCGTGAAAAATAGATTTATGGGCATTTCTTTGTACAATAATTTTTTCGTTCCTTTTACAGGTCGCGTAAATCATAGCCAAATTCCCAACTGTTGAACCATTCACCAAAAAGAAACTTTTATCTGACTGATAAGTTATTGATAATAAATTTTCTGCTTCTAAAATTGCCTCTTCAGGATGATGATAGTCATCTAACCCTTTTAGCTCTGTTAAATCATACTTAAGAGCCTCAATTATTTCTACAGGTAATGTAGAGTACATGCCATTTTTATGGCCAGGTACATGCATTGATTGAGGGTTATTTACTACGAATGACTGTAATGCTGTAATAAGCGGCCTTTCTATTTTCATGATTTCACTCCGATTCATTTCTCTACTTCTATTATAGACTTTGTAGATAAAATAGAAAAAGCTAAAGCCTTAAATAAGAACGTTGATTTTATTAGTGTATTTAAAAAATTAATCGTTAAAATCTGTTTAAAAGGGAAATGCCCAAATTCCCTTAATAATAAAGGGGTTTGTTCTGTTTATGTTTTCAGATATTAAGAATTGCATTTTTAAAACAATTTATCTGATCCTATCCTCTTATATTTGCTTCTGCTTCTAACTCTTCCATTACATACTTTAGCTGAATATCCTCCTCTCTAAATTTGCATAACTTCACGAAAGTCTACAATTGACATAAATAAAAAAGCCTAAGCTTTTGCTTAGACTTTCAATTGCGTAGCGACGTCCTACTCTCACAGGGGGAAGCCCCCAACTACCATCGGCGCTAAAGAGCTTAACTTCCGTGTTCGGTATGGGAACGGGTGTGACCTCTTTGCCATTATCACTACACTATTTACTTGAGAGCTTGTTCTCTCAAAACTGGATAAAGACATTGATTGCGTTCAAAATTTTGGTTAAGTCCTCGATCGATTAGTATTCGTCAGCTCCATGTGTCGCCACACTTCCACCTCGAACCTATCTACCTCATCGTCTTTGAGGGATCTTACTTACTAATGTAATGGGAAATCTCATCTTGAGGGGGGCTTCATGCTTAGATGCTTTCAGCACTTATCCCGTCCACACATAGCTACCCAGCGATGCCTTTGGCAAGACAACTGGTACACCAGCGGTGTGTCCATCCCGGTCCTCTCGTACTAAGGACAGCTCCTCTCAAATTTCCTACGCCCACGACGGATAGGGACCGAACTGTCTCACGACGTTCTGAACCCAGCTCGCGTACCGCTTTAATGGGCGAACAGCCCAACCCTTGGGACCGACTACAGCCCCAGGATGCGATGAGCCGACATCGAGGTGCCAAACCTCCCCGTCGATGTGGACTCTTGGGGGAGATAAGCCTGTTATCCCCGGGGTAGCTTTTATCCGTTGAGCGATGGCCCTTCCATGCGGAACCACCGGATCACTAAGCCCGTCTTTCGACCCTGCTCGACTTGTAGGTCTCGCAGTCAAGCTCCCTTGTGCCTTTACACTCTACGAATGATTTCCAACCATTCTGAGGGAACCTTTGGGCGCCTCCGTTACCTTTTAGGAGGCGACCGCCCCAGTCAAACTGTCCACCTGACACTGTCTCCTACCCCGATAAGGGGTACGGGTTAGAACCTCAATACAACCAGGGTAGTATCCCACCGACGCCTCCACGCAAGCTGGCGCTCACGTTTCTCAGGCTCCTACCTATCCTGTACAAGTTGTACCGAGATTCAATATCAAGCTACAGTAAAGCTCCACGGGGTCTTTCCGTCCTGTCGCGGGTAACCTGCATCTTCACAGGTACTATAATTTCACCGAGTCTCTCGTTGAGACAGTGCCCAGATCGTTACGCCTTTCGTGCGGGTCGGAACTTACCCGACAAGGAATTTCGCTACCTTAGGACCGTTATAGTTACGGCCGCCGTTTACTGGGGCTTCAATTCGCAGCTTCGCTTGCGCTAACCACTCCTCTTAACCTTCCAGCACCGGGCAGGCGTCAGCCCCTATACGTCACCTTACGGTTTTGCAGAGACCTGTGTTTTTGCTAAACAGTCGCCTGGGCCTATTCACTGCGGCTCTCGAAGGCTTTCACCCTCAAGAGCACCCCTTCTCCCGAAGTTACGGGGTCATTTTGCCGAGTTCCTTAACGAGAGTTCTCTCGCACACCTTAGGATTCTCTCCTCGACTACCTGTGTCGGTTTGCGGTACGGGCACCTCCCGCCTCGCTAGAGGCTTTTCTTGGCAGTGTGAAATCAGGAACTTCGCTCATACGAGCTCGCCATCACAGCTCAACGTTACAGGAAGCGGATTTGCCTACTTCCACGCCTTACTGCTTGGACGCGCACAACCAACGGCGCGCTTACCCTATCCTACTGCGTCCCCCCATTACTCAAACGGCGGGGAGGTGGTACAGGAATATCAACCTGTTGTCCATCGTCTACGCCTATCGGCCTCGACTTAGGTCCCGACTAACCCTGAGCGGACGAGCCTTCCTCAGGAAACCTTAGTCATACGGTGGATGGGATTCTCACCCATCTTTCGCTACTCATACCGGCATTCTCACTTCTAAGCGCTCCACCAGTCCTTCCGGTCTGACTTCAACGCACTTAGAACGCTCTCCTACCACTGACATCGTAGATGTCAATCCACAGCTTCGGTGAATCGTTTAGCCCCGATACATTTTCGGCGCAGCGTCACTCGACCAGTGAGCTATTACGCACTCTTTAAATGATGGCTGCTTCTAAGCCAACATCCTGGTTGTCTAAGCAACGCCACATCCTTTTCCACTTAACGATTACTTTGGGACCTTAGCTGGTGGTCTGGGCTGTTTCCCTTTTGACTACGGATCTTATCACTCGCAGTCTGACTCCCGTGTATAAATATCTGGCATTCGGAGTTTGTCTGAATTCGGTAACCCGAGATGGGCCCCTAGTCCAAACAGTGCTCTACCTCCAGTATTCTCTGGTCACGAGGCTAGCCCTAAAGCTATTTCGGAGAGAACCAGCTATCTCCAAGTTCGATTGGAATTTCTCCGCTACCCACACCTCATCCCCGCACTTTTCAACGTGCGTGGGTTCGGGCCTCCAGTAAGTGTTACCTCACCTTCACCCTGGACATGGGTAGATCACCTGGTTTCGGGTCTACGACCACGTACTCATTCGCCCTATTCAGACTCGCTTTCGCTGCGGCTCCGTCTTCACAACTTAACCTTGCACGTAATCGTAACTCGCCGGTTCATTCTACAAAAGGCACGCTATCACCCATTAACGGGCTCTAACTACTTGTAGGCACATGGTTTCAGGTTCTATTTCACTCCCCTCCCGGGGTGCTTTTCACCTTTCCCTCACGGTACTGGTTCACTATCGGTCACTAGGGAGTATTTAGCCTTGGGAGATGGTCCTCCCGGATTCCGACGGAATTTCACGTGTTCCGCCGTACTCAGGATACACTCAAGAGGGAATGAACTTTTGACTACAGGGCTTTTACCTGCTATGGCGGGACTTTCCAGACCGCTTCGTCTAATTCATTCTTTTGTAACTCCGTATAGAGTGTCCTACAACCCCAAGAGGCAAGCCTCTTGGTTTGGGCTCTTCCCGTTTCGCTCGCCGCTACTTAGGGAATCGAATAATTTCTTTCTCTTCCTCCAGGTACTTAGATGTTTCAGTTCCCTGGGTATGCCATCAAGACGCTATGTATTCACGTCAAGATACTGCTCCATTACGAACAGTGGGTTCCCCCATTCGGAAATCTCCGGATCAAAGCTCACTTACAGCTCCCCGAAGCATATCGGTGTTAGTGCCGTCCTTCATCGGCTCCTAGTGCCAAGGCATTCACCATGCGCCCTTAATAACTTAACCTAAAAAAGTTAGTTACTGCTTTTCTAAAAGAAAAGACTTAAGAACTACATAATCAATTTCGTCTCGACGAAATTACCGTCCAGATTTTGATTTGGACACAGTCCAAATAACTTCATTGCAAAATCTGTGACATCCGTCGGAGACTTATAATCGTTCAGCTATGCTGAATGATTATAAATTTCTTGAACTATTGCTTTCAATGTCGTTTTATCCAGTTTTCAAAGAACAAAATAGAAGTATCGTTGTCTAGCTCCAAACGCTAACTCGTACGTCTGTTTCACCCTTGTCCTTCGAATGCAAGCATTCTAGTTCAAGGCCTCCAACAGCCTATCGAGTTGAACGAACGTTTTCCGCTTTTCTAATGAACACTTCAAAACTGAACACAAAACGTTAATGTTTATAAGCCCGAAGGCTAATATTTCCGTTAAAATCCTTAGAAAGGAGGTGATCCAGCCGCACCTTCCGATACGGCTACCTTGTTACGACTTCACCCCAATCATCTGTCCCACCTTCGGCGGCTGGCCCCAAAAGGTTACCTCACCGACTTCGGGTGTTACAAACTCTCGTGGTGTGACGGGCGGTGTGTACAAGGCCCGGGAACGTATTCACCGCGGCATGCTGATCCGCGATTACTAGCGATTCCGGCTTCATGTAGGCGAGTTGCAGCCTACAATCCGAACTGAGAACGGTTTTATCGGATTAGCTCCCCCTCGCGGGTTGGCAACCGTTTGTACCGTCCATTGTAGCACGTGTGTAGCCCAGGTCATAAGGGGCATGATGATTTGACGTCATCCCCACCTTCCTCCGGTTTGTCACCGGCAGTCACCTTAGAGTGCCCAACTAAATGATGGCAACTAAGATCAAGGGTTGCGCTCGTTGCGGGACTTAACCCAACATCTCACGACACGAGCTGACGACAACCATGCACCACCTGTCACCACTGTCCCCGAAGGGAAAACTATGTCTCCATAGCGGTCAGTGGGATGTCAAGACCTGGTAAGGTTCTTCGCGTTGCTTCGAATTAAACCACATGCTCCACCGCTTGTGCGGGCCCCCGTCAATTCCTTTGAGTTTCAGTCTTGCGACCGTACTCCCCAGGCGGAGTGCTTAATGCGTTAGCTGCAGCACTAAGGGGCGGAAACCCCCTAACACTTAGCACTCATCGTTTACGGCGTGGACTACCAGGGTATCTAATCCTGTTTGCTCCCCACGCTTTCGCGCCTCAGCGTCAGTTACAGACCAGAAAGTCGCCTTCGCCACTGGTGTTCCTCCAAATCTCTACGCATTTCACCGCTACACTTGGAATTCCACTTTCCTCTTCTGCACTCAAGTCTCCCAGTTTCCAATGACCCTCCCCGGTTAAGCCGGGGGCTTTCACATCAGACTTAAGAAACCGCCTGCGCGCGCTTTACGCCCAATAATTCCGGACAACGCTTGCCACCTACGTATTACCGCGGCTGCTGGCACGTAGTTAGCCGTGGCTTTCTAATAAGGTACCGTCAAGGTGCAGCCAGTTACTACTGCACTTGTTCTTCCCTTACAACAGAGTTTTACGATCCGAAAACCTTCTTCACTCACGCGGCGTTGCTCCATCAGGCTTTCGCCCATTGTGGAAGATTCCCTACTGCTGCCTCCCGTAGGAGTCTGGGCCGTGTCTCAGTCCCAGTGTGGCCGATCACCCTCTCAGGTCGGCTACGCATCGTCGCCTAGGTGAGCCGTTACCTCACCTACTAGCTAATGCGCCGCGGGCCCATCCTATAGCGATAGCCGAAACCATCTTTCAACATCTCATCAGGAGATAAAATGTATCATTCGGTATTAGCCCCGGTTTCCCGGAGTTATCCCAAACTATAGGGCAGGTTGCCCACGTGTTACTCACCCGTCCGCCGCTAACTTTTGGGAGCAAGCTCCCAAAAGTTCGCTCGACTTGCATGTATTAGGCACGCCGCCAGCGTTCGTCCTGAGCCAGGATCAAACTCTCCATAAAAGAAAATTTGATAATGCTCAAATTTTTAGCTGGCATCAAATTTTGATGTCCAAAATTTTTGTTTCTTAATTAAAAGAAACGTTTATTTCATTAACGTTTTGTTGTTCAGTTTTCAAGGTTCATAATAATCACTATCTTCTCAGCGACTTAGTAAGTTTAACAAACTTACTATGCCTTGTCAATGATTCTTTTTGCAAATCACTTCCGCGACAACTTTATTAGTTTATCGCTTATTTAACTTCTTGTCAATAAGACTGACAAAAAATTAAGTCGTGTGAGATGCGTAATTGAAATTAATACTTCAATTTACTGCGTCTTCTCAACGACAATAAATAATATATCATGATAACTTTATTCATGCAATACTTTTTTTATTTTATTGAAGAATTGTTAAAACACCAATACATAGTATCCCTGGTAAACCAAGAACTGTTATTGTAATGGCTGAAAATAAGTTTACCGGGACAACAATATCATATCCATCTGCAATGATATGTATTAAAAATAATAAAGCGAATGAGCACGCTAATTTAAACCAGAGGATCGCCAACTTTTCAAAGATGACACCAAATCCAATTTTCTTACCTAGAAGAAATCCAAAAAAGAGTAACGCAAATAATACACCAATACCAATGTATGTTAACATTCAAACTCCCTTTCCATTAATCATTTGTGATTCAGTTAAACCAAGGACAAGTTGGTCTTACTTTGCCAAGCACTGAATGGAAAATCAAATGGTTCATAGGAGCATATGCTTTTGCAGCTACTCTTATTTGTATTTATCGTATTAATATTTTTCTAATTCTGGCTTCTTTAAATAAGTAAAAGTGAATGCTTTCTGTTTTTTTACGTTCAGCAATTACATCCAGGTCATAATCATCGAGTAATCCTTCCAGGACTTTCGCTTGGTTCCAGTCCTCTTTTGTTTCCTTAATTAAATGGACCAGTTTTTCATCAAACTCTTTTTTCAACTTCCCTTTTCGGCTAAACATCCAGATTGTCACTCACCTTATAGTTCACGTCTTCCTTCTAAAGCCTTAGACAAAGTTACTTCATCTGCGTATTCTAAATCGCCACCAACAGGAAGGCCATGTGCAATACGTGTTGTACGGATTCCAGATGGTTTTACAAGACGAGAAATATACATTGCAGTTGCTTCTCCTTCTATTGTGGGGTTTGTTGCTAAAATCAATTCTTTTACGCGTTCATCTTGTAAACGAGTAATTAAAGAAGCAACATTTATATCTTCTGGCCCCACACCATCCATTGGTGAGATCGCACCATGTAATACATGGTATAAACCATGATAATCACGCATTTTTTCCATTGCTATGACGTCTTTAGGATCTTGTACCACACAAATGGTTGATACATCACGTTGTTGATCTGAACAAATTTGACATGGGTCAATATCCGTAATATGTCCACATACGGAACAATACGTTAAATTCCTTTTCGCATCGACTAACGCCTTTGCAAATGTTGTTACAGTATCTTCTTTCATAGTTAAAACGAAAAATGCCAGTCGAGCCGCAGTTTTCGGACCGATACCTGGCAATTTCATAAAGCTATCAATTAGCTTTGATATTGGTTCAGGATAATACATTTTCTACCCCCTAGAATGGAAGGTTTAACCCTTGTGTGAATTTACCCATAGTTGATGCAGTAGTTTCTTCTACTTTCTTTAACGCCTCATTTGTTGCTACTACAATTAAATCTTGTAACATTTCAACATCATCTGGGTCTACTACAGATGGATCTAAGTTAACGCTAAGTACTTCACGTTGACCGTTTACAGTAACCTTAACCATTCCGCCACCTGCAACACCTTCAAATTGTTGTGCATTTAATTCTTCCTGTGCTTGCATCATTTCTTTTTGCATTTTTTGCATTTTTTTCATCATACCTTGCATATTTCCCATACCACGCATAAGTAAATTCCTCCTAAATAATCAATAATTTTTTTGGCAGATCATAAAATTAGTCTTCTACAACCTCAACAAAATCTTTACCAAACATTTTCTCAGCTTCAGCTACCAGTGGGTCGTCAGAAATAACAACCTGCCCATCATCAATAAATGGTTCTCCTGGTACTGAATCCTCTATTAAAGCATCATCAGAATGCTCTGTATGATCCTTTTTATTATTCAGCTTATTTTCACGAATGAATTGTTCACGTAGTGTGACCCAATGATTTTCTGGAATACACAACATTTCATACATCGAACCTGTTTGTTGAGATAAAACCTGAGAAAAGAGTGAGGTAAATCCTTTATTTTCTGCTACCATTTGACAATGTATATCATACTTGAATTTTACCACAAAAGCACTAGTAGATGCCGCAACTGGTTCCGCTTCAGCTAATAATGCTGCTTGTGACTTTTGCATTTGATTTAGCACTTGAACCCAAACACTTTTAATTTTTTGAATATCTTGTTTCGTTGCTCCTTTTAACACTTCACGAATTCGCCCAGCAGGTGGTTGATAGCCATTTGCTGACTTCGCTCTAGGGCGTGGTGCTTCTTTAGGTTGAGAACCTACATTTCCCTGAACTACAGTACCATTTTGAAGCTGTTGTGTTAATTGTTGAACTAACATTTCAAGATTAGTGACCTTTTCTTGTAGTGCTGGATCAATGGCGCTAGGAACAGTATGATTCATACTTGTATCATTTCTTGAAGACTGCGCCATCTTTAAAAGAGCTGTTTCCATATATATTTTCGTATGGTGAGAAAAACGCATTTCTTGCTGTGTCTTAGATAGTATATCGATATATCCATAAAGGATGTCGGCATTAAACGCATGCGCTAGTGAAATAAACTTTTCTTCAGGCGTAACTAGTTCAAGTAACTCTTCAAGCTCATTACTCGTTTGCAGCAGTAACAAGTCACGGAAAAAGGTAATAAGGTCCTCTGTTAAACGCAGTGGATCTTTCCCATCGGCTACAAGTTCTTCAATCAATGAAAGGACCTTTGCAATTTCTTTTTCCCTTAGCGCATTTACTAAATCATAAAAAACCTCTTGGCTAATTGACCCACTTACAAGTAAGGCGTTTTCGAGTGTTAACTGTTCTCCACTAAAAGAAACAACCTGGTCAAGTAAACTTAATGCGTCACGCATCCCACCAGCAGCAGCTTGTGCAATTACCTTTAGTGCTTGTTCTTCATAAGGGAGATTAATATCCTCCAATATAATTTTCATACGCTCCAAAATATCAGTAGATGAAAGACGTTTAAAATCAAACCGCTGACAGCGTGAAATAATAGTAGCTGGAAGTTTATGTGGCTCCGTAGTAGCCAAAATAAAGACAGCATGTGGTGGCGGTTCTTCTAATGTCTTTAATAGTGCATTAAATGCACTTGTAGAAAGCATATGCACTTCATCGATAATATACACTTTAAAACGAGCACTTGCTGGGGCAAATCGTACTTTTTCTATAATATCGCGCATTTCTTCAACACGAGAATTGGAAGCGGCATCAAATTCAATTACATCCGGATGTGACCCTTCTGTAATACTAATACAAGTTGAACATTCATTGCATGGTTCACTGGCAGGTGCTTTTTCACAATTTAATGCTTTGGCGAATATTTTTGCTGTACTTGTTTTCCCGGTACCACGTGGGCCAGAAAAAAGATAAGCGTGAGTAGTTTTATTTGCTAGAAGAGCATTTTGAAGGGTTCTTTTTACATGTGTTTGACCAGACATTTCGCGAAAACTTTGCGGTCTATAGACACGGTAAAATGCTTGATACGTCAACTATTTCCTCCCCTTCTACTATTACAATTTTATAAGTTAATTATAGCATAAGTTGGACAACCATTTCCTCTATTGTCATTCAAGAGAGATAAGTTTCTCCTCTTAATAAAAGAGTTATTTCAACATCATGAAATAACTCTTTATTCCCTATCTTATCTTTTCTTCATTTCTTTCAATAACTGAGCAACATTTGTTTGTTCTTGATCTGGTTGTATAATATCAGCCTGCTCTCGACTTTTTACAACCGATTGTAATACACCCAAACCAAATCGCCTTAATGTAATATCAATAAAGAATAACAGCATAGACGCAAGTATTAACCAAGTAGTAATACTTTGCCGTTCTGCACCATTCACTGAAAATTCACGAAAGGCAGCAGCTGGTTCATCTAAACTTAATATGTCTCCATCTGTTCGTTCAGCAATTTCAGTTAGCAATATTTCATTAGGAGGTTGTAGCTCATACTCCGCGCTATATGGAACTGTGAGACCAGCTTGATAAATTGACCCTTCTTCACCTGATATTCTAAAGAATACTAGACCCGGTTCTACATCTACTACTGTGCGAACTGTGCTTGCAGAGAGTGGCTCTACTTGAACTTCCAACTCTTCTCCTGCTTCATTTACAACCGCAACATCTAAAAAGGCTGCTTTGTTTGTTGGGTCCGTTATTATAAATGAACCATCGGCATCTAAACGAATGTCATACGCAACATCATTATAGGAAGGCAACATTCTTGAAATAGCTGTTTGCCAGAAGTTAGACCACTCATCCCACCTTGCCCAATCACCAGTCCAGGCACCTGTTGAATCGGAAGTAAAGGCAATAGATTTCCCAAGGCCATACCGCCATTCCGCTAGAACAGGATCTTCCTTCTCACTCTCGGCAATAACTGATGCCGTTTGTTTAGCAGTTGTTCCAATATAGGCATTCATTTGTGGGACACCAGCTTCAAACAAATGATTCCAACCATCCGCACGATATACAATTGGATAAAATGGATTGTCCTCAATATAAGTTCGAGAAATCATTGCGGTTTCACGGGATAAAATCGAGGGAATCATTGTTTCATCAAGCACACTATAAAAACGCCCACCAGCTGTATCACTAAGCATTTGCAGTAAATTCACATCTGCATCGGAGCCAATTGCCACCGTTGAAAGAGTGATATTATTGCCTTTTCCTTCTTCAATTAAATTCTCGTAACTATTAGCCGTATATGACTGTCCATCGGTCAGAAGGATAATGTGTTTACGTTGAAGTTCCAAATTTCCTAATCTCTCATAAGCCATCTCTAATGAGGAATAGATTTCTGTCCCACCACCAGGGGCTATAGATAAAATAGTATTCACGGATTCTTCTTTATTTTCTAAAGGAGCTGTTTCTATCACTTCCCATGGCCTGTCATCAAATGCAATAAAGCCAAGTGTATCCCCTTCTCGAAGTAACTCAACTGAACGAGCCGCTGCTTCTTTTGCAAGTTCCATTTTTGGCCCCATCATACTTCCGGACCGGTCCAGAACAATAACTAGCCCTAGAGATGGTAATTGCTGTTTCCCTTTCACTTCCATCTCGACTGGCAATAACTTCTCAATCGGAGTTTTAAAATATCCACCTAAACCAAAGCTATTTTCTCCACCTACCATCATGAACCCGACGCCAAAGTTTTTAACAGCCTGCTCAATAACTTCCATTTTTGATTCACCAACAAGGTGCCCGGGAATATTATCAAAAATGATGGCGTTATAGTGCAAATAACTAGATAAGGACCCTGGTAGTTCATTTGAAGTAATTACATCGTAATCGATAGCGTTCGGTCCTAATGCCGAGACAATAGGTGACCCTTGTTCTTCATCACTAACAATTAACAAGCGAGGTGGACTTTGAACCATTGTGATACTCGTTAATTTATTATTTTCTATGATTGCATCCTGTTCTACTTGAATAAGTGCCTCATACTTGACTAAACCTTCAGCCTGACCGACATGAGCATAAGAAAGAACATTGTGTCCCTCTTCTAATTGAATCTTTTCTTGGTGGATGAGTTGGTCATTTTCATATAAATATAATTCACCATCTGTTCCAGAAGTCGCTTCTATTTCTGTTATTAAGTTTTGTTGCTCACCTGCATAAGCAATCTGAGGTGTAGTAAAACTTTGAATTGAAACATCCGTGTCAACATTTTTACTTAGTTGCACGACATCGACTGATATATTGGCTCCTGCCATTTTAGTTAATTGCTCTAATACATTTCCTTTTGTCTCTAATCCATCTGTAAGTAAAACAATTCGGGTCGCTTTATTTTGGTCTACAACACTAGCAGCTAGCTGTAGAGCCTGTTCAACATTTGTATCTTGCTCACCCTTCATTTCACTAAATTGCGGAACATGCTCTAGGGAAGGCGAAACAATTGTCTCCGTCTGAACATTTGAGGCAAAAGAATAAATACCGACCAAATGAGAATCCTTTTTAGCCTTTAAACTCTCTTCAATATACTGTGTTGCTAACTCTTCAGTTCCTTCTAACGATGCAGAACGGTCAATTAAAAAAACAACTTGTTCCTCTTTTACTGGTAACAATAAATAAGGGGAAGCCATTGCAAAAATAAGCAAAATGACAGCAATGATTCGAATACTAAATACTACTAGATAACTTTTCTTTAATTGTAGTTTATGTTGCCACCATGTCCATACAAAGTATCCTACTATTGGAATCAGTAACAATAATGCGAGAGGAAATTCAATTCGTAAATCCACGTCTACGTTGCACCTCCCACTCAATCAAAAGTAACAATAAAATCGGGATTAATAGCCATATAAGAAGATTCCTTTGTGATGTCTCTTCTTGACCATTATTTTGAACCATACCAAGCTCAAAACTTTTCCCCTCCTTCAGGATCCGCTCCTGTCCTGAAAGTTGAACAACCATTTGTTTTTCCTCATTATTCGAACGAACCTTGTAAACACCAGGCTCTATTGGTGCTCTGAAATCACTTAGTTTGTCAAAAGCCGATACAAATTCATTATTGGCAGAATAAATAGACCAATCGCCAGGTGTTAAGGAAACTGTCCGATGCTCATTTGGTGAAAATGTTCCTAGAGATGTCGTCCCTTCTACCAATTCATTTTGAATACTCCATAAAAATAGTGGGAATGAAGGATGCAACGGCCAGTCTGTTGCCTGTATATCTGATAAAACAACAATGTCTCCTCTTGGAGAACGCTGAATAAACGGCTTTCCCCCAATGGTTGCAATTGTCTCATAGTTTTCAAATGCAGGATAAACACTACTTACATACACATCTTCCAAAGGACTAAAAGCAAAGAGTGGATCCTCAGATACATCTACTAAACTATTTACTTCTTCAGGAGATTGATCATTTCGACCAAACAAAACAATTGGTGAATTTGCTGTCCCTAACAACTCGGTTTGCCTTGTCACAATGATGGCGTTTCTACTCAAGTTCATAAGTTGATCTGACGGAACAATTTTCACCTCATGATTTAATACTTGAAAACCTTTTTGAATGAGTTGATGCATCTGTTGATCCACTACAATGGAGGAATTGTTTAGCCCTAGTACTGTTACAAATGAATTATCGACTTTATAGTTATCTTCCACTTGTATTTGTGCTGTTAGGAATTTAGAAGCCTTTATTTCCTCAATCGTTTTTGTTATTTCATCTTCTGCAGAAACATTAAGGAGTTCTTCAAAAACTACTTCTCCACTTTCGTTAGTAATGGAAAGCTCAACTTGTTGTTCTTCTGAAGTTTGATTGTGAATTTGAATAAGTGCTTGTGCATTCTCTTCTGTACCAGTAGCGGCAAAACGAGTAATGGCTACATTTTCTAAATCCGACTCTGCACCCCTTACAATCCACTTTACGTGGTCACTCTCCATTGGTAATTCACCACGTTCCACTGAGTCTGTATATAAATAAATAGACGTTGGGGTATCTCCAATAAAGGCATGGGCTACGTCAATAGCCTTTGGTAGCTGCTCTTCTTCATATGTGACTGTTAATTCGTTAATTGCCTTTTCAACAATATTTTGATTAGTTTCCTGTCGTACAATGATTTGTGGTTCATCACCTGTTGTAATGATTGTTACTGGACGACCACCAATACTTGAAACAAGTGACAACATTTGCTTCTTATGATCATCAAAGGTAGAGTTTTCTTTTCCTGCAAGCATTGTGGCTGAAGTATCAACTATTAAAACTGCTTGTTCCCCTGCCATTTTAGACGTTTTAACAAACGGATTCATAAGGGATAGGACAAGTAAAATAAGGGTTAATAATTGTAAGTAAAGTAAGAGGTTTTTCTGTAAATGTTTTAAATAAGGAGAGACCTTCGTTTCTTGCATGATCTCTGACCAAAAAAGAGTAGAAGACACCGGTTGGTTTTGATACTTTTTACGGAAAAAGTAGTAAAGAAGGACAATGATTGGGAAAATCAACGTCCATAAGAATATGAAATTACTAAAACCCATGACCGTTCACCTCACTGTATCCAATGTGCCCTTAATAGTTTTTGAAAAATTGCATGTTGAAGTCCATCTTCTACAACAAGTTCTAATTTCCGAATACCAAAGCGATGTAATAAGGCATCAAAATCTGTTTCATGGGCTGTACGTACTTTTTGGTAGTCGGCTAATACTCGATTTGTCATCGATACATTTATTTCCCCATTCGTTTCTGCATCTATCAGCCTTACATCACCTGTGAAAACAGGCTTTAATTCTTCTTCCGTTACAATTTGAATACACCGAATATCCCGCGCAAAAGATGGCAATCGTTTAAAAAACTGCTCCCACTCACTAACCTTCTCTAAACCATCCGTGATAATAAAAAGAACGGTATTGTCCTTTGGCAATGCCTTTAAACCTTCTTTAGCAAAGCTACCTTTAAACTGTGCATTGTCTATTTTTGAAACAGTTTCTAAGAAAGCCTTCCGATAGGTAGACCCTTTCCTCCGAAACATTGGCTTCCTTTCCTCATGAATATAAGAAAAGGATAATCGGTCATCACGGTTTAACACCATTAGTCCCATAGCAGCCGTAATTTGTCTGGCAAATAACCATTTCTTTTCTTCTCCCATAGAACGAGAAGAATCGAGTAGAATATGTACTCGCATTTCCTGTTCGTCGAGGAAGCGCTTAATAAAATACTTTTCTGTTCGCGCAAATACATTCCAATCAACCTGTCGTACATCATCACCTAAGGTATATTCACGAAAATCTGAGAAATCTAAAGAGGAACCAAAACGTTGGGACCGATGCGATCCTTTATGATGTCCACGGATTTTTGAAGAGGTAGCAATTGAAAAACGACCAACTTTTGATACCCAATCATCGGGTAGTATTAAAGGGAATTGCTTCATAAGCCCACGCCTTGTTGGATAGAATTTAGGATACCTTCTATCACATCATCTGCCGATTTACCAGATGCTTCACCTTCGTAATTTAACATCATGCGATGGCGAAGAGCAGGTTTCGCCACAGATTTAATATCAGCAATTGAAACATGGAATCTCCCATTCATAACAGCCCGTGCTTTCGCTAGTTTAATGATACTTTGTAAACCACGTGGCCCACTACCATACATGACAAATTGTTGAACTTCTGGCAATGGGGCTTCTCCCTCCGGATGTGTAGCGACAACTAGGTTTACAGCGTATTCCATCATTTCATCGGCTACTAATACTTCCTTCACCATTTTTTGTGCATGAATTAGCACCTCGGTATTCATAATTTTTTCTAAAGATATTTCTTGGGCACCTGTTGTACGTTTCATGATTTCCATTAGTTCCTTTTTCGACGGATATGGGACTAGGATTTTACATAAGAAACGATCCATTTGTGCTTCTGGTAAAGGGTATGTTCCTTCCATTTCAATCGGGTTTTGTGTGGCAAGAACGAAAAATGGTTTCGACATTTGTTTTGTATCACCTAAAATGGTCACTGTTTTTTCGCCCATTGCTTCTAGTAGGGCACTTTGCGTTTTGGGTGTCGCACGGTTAATTTCATCCGCAAGTACCATTTGGCTAAAAATTGGTCCAGGTTGAAAGGCAAATTGTTGTTTGCCACTTTCCAATCTTTCAATAATATTGGTTCCAGTAATATCAGTTGGCATTAAATCCGGCGTAAACTGAATTCGGGAAAAGGATAAATCCAATACATCTGAAATTGTACGAATTAACATTGTTTTACCTAATCCCGGTAATCCTTCTAAAAGTGCATGCCCATCTGCTAATACAGAATACAATGTATAGTCAATCGCTTCTTCTTGCCCGACAATAAACTTACTAATTTCATTTTTAACTGCTACTAATTGTTGGCTCATTTCTATATACTGCTCTTCACTAAATGCCATCTTTAAGTCCTCCTAATCATTCCGTTCAATTGAAGAAAAATATGATTGCACAATGTCTTGTAAATCCTTAGGTAATTTCATTCGATCTGAACTCTCTATATAACTATCTTTATAATTACCTAGGACTTCTTCGTATGGACGAACATTCCCTCTTGTAACAGGTACAGACCCTTTCTGTTCTCCAACTTCCTCTCCCTCACCAAGAGGACCACCATCTGCTGTAGTTTCACTACTTCCTCCAATTCGTTCTGGAATAGACAACAAGTCTCGGCTGCCTTGCCCTAATCCTGCCCCTCTTCCGCCACTACCTTGACCTTGACCACCAGTGCCTGAGCCATTACCAGCCCCTTGACCTGCTCCACCTCCATTGCCTTGGCCTTGACCTTGACCAGATGACCCATTGCTCCCTTGACCCTGGCCAGAGTTTGAACTGCTATTCCCTTGGTTTTGGCCATTATTTCCTTGGCCCTGTTGATTTTGCCCACCATTTTGTGAATTACTTTGGTTTTGATTTTCTGAATTACTCGATGAATTATTATTCGACCCTGATGAAGTATCATCTACTTGCGATTCAGATCCTTGTGCAATTGCATTCTGTAAATCAAAACTAATTGGTTTTCCTAGCTTTCCTAACGCCGACTGTGTATTGTTCGCGTTATTCGCAAGTTCATTTTGTAATTCTGCTAACTCTTGTAATCGTTTTTGTTCTTCAGCCGATAGGGATTTGGATTCGTCAGAGCCACCAAGTTGGGCCAATTGATCTTTTTCTTTTAACTGTTGTTCCTGAAGTTTCAATTCTTTTTGTTTTTTCACAACTTCACGTAAAGCCTCTTCGGCCGTTTCAGCTTTATTCAAAGAATTAGCGAGCTCCTGTAGTTGCTTTTTAATCTGTTCAGATTGAGTTTTTTCCTCTAACTTTGTAATATCCTTCTTCAGTTCATCAATAATCTTATCTTCCTTTTCAATTACCGCTGCTTCTTGTTGAGTAGCAGAAGGGAAGATTGTTAAGACCCCTAATACAATAGCCATTACTAAAATTCCAATAAGGGAATTAACCTTCCATAACTTTTTTTCGCGTTTTTTAAATCGCTCATAAGAAGTTACAGATTCCTTTTCAGCTTTTGTTAATAAAACATTGACTAATGGATGTTGTTCTTCTTTAAATGAAAGTGCAGTAACAAGTTCATTATGAGGATAAAAAGCATCTAGTTTTGTTAATGCTTCCTTCTCTTTAACCCTTTTTAACCAAATAATGATAGCCGTTATGATCAGTGTGCCTACTCCTACACCCAGAGAAACATTACTGTAGTAAGGAAAAATAAACAGTCGAGAAATAAGAAGGATCGCCGCACTAAAAATCAAGGCACATAAAATACCATGTTGTATAGTTGGCAGCATCTTTTCAATAGCTAAACTTCTCTTCGCTCGTCTAACAAAGTGTTTTAAGATTTTTTGACGATCCATTCTTAATTTCCCCTTATCGATTAGTTTTCATATTTGCACGTAGTTTGCGAATGGCAATAGCTAAACACAAGATGGTAATCAAGCAATAAAAAATAATATATACAATCCAAATCGGCAGAGAAATTCCAACTAATGACTCTAGACTAGTGGCAAGGTCTGGATAAAGAATTGTAAGCATCAATGCTCCTGGATTAATACTCGCCCAAAAATATGTGATAGGGGAGAATGGCGTCTGGTTCGTAGGTGTTCCTTGAGCCATTGACATTTGTTCCATTGACATACCAATAAAGAAGAAAAATGCCGTGATTCCAGCTAAAAATATCATAGCTCCATATGTTGCAATCATTGAAACTATTGTTTTTTTCGTAATTGTCGAAAACATGATCCCTATACTACCGATCGCAATTAGTGTTAATAAATAAAGTAAAAAAATCGTGATTAATTGTGATGGCGAAACACCACCAAATAAAAACACTAAACTATACAGTGGTAATCCTGCGATCAACAATAAAATTAAAAATGCAACAGATGATAAAAGTTTCCCAATAATAATTTGACTTGAACTTTGCGTCGTAGTTAATAAAATATTTAACGTTTGTTTCTCACGTTCCGTACTAATCGCGCCTGCTGTTAATCCAGGTGTTATAAACATAACAAGCCCCATTTGAAGCACACTCAGTACAGCGAACATTGCAAAACTTTCGCTAGGTCTAAAGAATCCTGTTCCTGTAAATTGCGTATATACTAATAAAAACCCTGCAACAAAAATACATAGTACGGCTAGGTAAAACATTAACCCTGAAAAACTTTTAAAGGCACGGAAACGTAATTTTAATTCTTTCAATAACACTGGGTTCGAAAAGTGATTCATCATTCCGTATCCGCTCCTTTCGTAATAGCCATGAATACATCTTCTAAATCTTTTTCCTCTTCGGTTAACGTATAAATAGGAATTTCAGCAAGTAATGCTTTTTGTAAAAGCTTCACTTGGTCTTCAGGTTTACCACGATAACTAAAAGCAATTTCATTTCTCTCCTCAATTAATTCGATAGATGAAATATGAGGGTCTTCTTCAAAGAAAGCACGTGCACGCTCAAGCTGATTAATGACCTTTACAATAATCCGTTTATCCCCTTGTAATTGAGCTTGAATCGTTGCTACATTTCCATGGGCAATCAACCTTCCATTATCAATCACCCCAATTTCATCACACATTTCTGCAAGTTCGGGTAAAATATGCGACGAAATTAAAATCGTTTTACCCATTGATTTTAGATGCTTTAGAATATCTCTCATTTCTACACGCGCTCGGGGGTCTAAACCAGACGCTGGTTCATCTAGTATTAATACTTTTGGGTCATGGATTAGTGAACGGGCTAAACAAAGTCGTTGCTTCATTCCACGTGATAGTAAATCAACATATTCATATCTTTTACTCGTTAAATTGACGAGCTCAAGTAACTGGGGAATTAGGACCTCCCGTTCAGAACTAGAAAGTCCATAACTAGCCCCATAAAAATCTAAGTATTCATCTGCCTTTAACTGATCATAAACACCGAAAAAGTCTGGCATATATCCAATTTGTTTTCTTACTTCCCTTGGTTCTTGCACTACACTTTTACCATTAATAAGTGCATCACCCGATGTTGGAGATAGCAATGTTGCCAAAATTGAAAATGTCGTAGATTTACCAGCACCGTTTGCCCCGACAAATCCAAATACAACTCCTTCTTCTACTGCTAAGTTCAGATTGTCTAAGGCAGTGAAGGACCCGTATTTTTTTGTTAACCCTTGAATTTCAATCATTACTTCGCTACCCCCTTAATTTCAACACCAGGCATTATAACTGGTAAACCTAAACCGTTATCTTTGAAATCCACTAGAATTCTTACTTGACCATCAGGTGATAAATAATTTTCTATATTTTCATTAATAGCATGTTTGTTCTCTGTAATTTCTTCATACTGTGATGTTTTAACATTCCAAATAGATAATTTCATCAAATTAGCTGCTTTGTTAGAAATACTTATTTCAGTCCAGTTCGATACACTATCTTTCAACTCCTTTGGCATGGATACGTAATAATCATATTCCCCTTGATCTAGATACCACTCATTTGTAGCCGGATTAATTAATTCCATATAGCCATATTGAGTTTTTGGCTCAAGTGTTTCTTCTAATGTATCTTGATTAAGTTTAAATTCACCTGAAAACTCCACTTTTGGTTCGAATGTTTGAATCATAAATGAAACAGGTGACACATCAGCACTTCCATCTAATTCAATTCCAACAAGTGCTTCATCTGCCCAAGCAATCACTGCCGGTAGACGCTTGCCATCAACTAATCCACCAGCTCCGTACTTTAATTTCTCTAGTCGTGCTGGAAGTAATTCCTCTTTTGTTTGAGGATACGTATATGCATAATTTGAAATAGTAGGTGAAAGCAATAACGATGTATTAAGATCTCTAGAAACTTGTAATGTTTCATTTGCTTCAATATCGCCGAATTCATATTCTCGAGACCCTGACCAAATGGCAACATCCTTTAACTTAAACGGGAAGTTATTTTTTATTGTCCCTTCAAGCTTGCCATCCTTTAACGTTAAGCTTATATCCATTTTGCCGGCATTTGGAATCATTGTTTCCCCCACAACTGATTGCACTGACCAATACTTTAAATTTTGTAATGTAATCGTAGAACCACTTGCATGTTGCTCGACGTAGGATTTTTCATGTAACCTTTCCGTTGTTGGGCCACCCATCCCTCCAATATTTCGAGTAGCAACAGCAGTTGTATTTTTATTGGTTATAAAAGTAAAATTGCCACTTCGATTTGACAAAATTGTTTCAACATAGTGGCCTGTTAAACTGCCATCCGTATTCACTTCGTAAAATGCTGACTGTTGAATTTGTGATTGTACAAGACGATCCTTAGCGCCAAATATAAACATACAAAGAGATAAAGCAACGGATACAACAGGAATAATCCACCATGCGTGTTCCCTTTTATCTAATCGTTTCAATATAAAGTACAGAATTGGACCAATAAACAAAATATAAATAATCACTATGATAATCAGAACAGTGGGTGACACTTCGAATGAAGGAAATAACTCATTGACAGAACCGACTTCATAAGGTAAATAATCAGCATAATTTCCTATATAATTTGTTGCTGAATTTGACTTTGTTTGTGAATGTGTATTTAACAACTGAGTTAACAACTTACTGTATCCATCCATTGAAGCTAATGGCTGATCTCCTAACGAAAAGGTAGTTTGAATAATCATCCCTTTTCCAACAGTTGAAGATGCTGCTAATAAAGTATCCCCTGCCGTTAGAAGCCTCTTACTTCCTTCTTTCTCTTCAGCTTGATAAACATCAATATTCTGTGTGAAGATCCCTCCGGCAGTTAATGTTTTTAAGCTATCAGCAGATACAGACTGTCGTTCATTTAGTAGTTTTAAAGGTAAACGCTGTTGGAAAATTCCCATCGAAGCACTTAGTTGGTCAGAAGCACCTACTAATAATGTACCCCCTTGTTCTACCCAGTCATAAATTGCCTGTTGTACATCTTGCGGCAAGTCCGTAATACTCTCTTCATCGACCGCTAAAATATCAGCCATTTCAAAGCCTTTTGAATCTGTTGGGAACTCAAAGTTTTTCAACTGGTTCAAGTGGAATACTTCATAACCTTGAGGTGTATTTTGCCCCAACCGTAATAAGGAAGAAAGGCGATCACTATTTTCAGTTAATGTATAAATAAAGGTAGCTTCAGGTTCATAATATTGAGGTCTAGCATTTGCCGATCCCTTGTAATCAATCAATTTCCCTTTTTCTAGACCACCCTCATAAAAGTAAACCAAACGATATTGCTGATTATTAGAATACATATAATCATCCGATAGCCCATTTAGATAAAGTTGAATAGTTTTCGTCTCACCCTCTGCAATATCTACTGGATAAACGAGTCCAGAACCAAGCGCGTATGATTCAGCCGCATCAATGACTAAATCACCCGAAAAAGCGGAACCATTATTTGTTACTGTGATGTTTAGCGGGAGTGGAGTGAAATATTTCACTTTATTATTAACTCCAACATCCATTTTCACCTCTAAATTTGGTGCCGCGCTAGCAGGCGTAATTTGTATAAAGCTCAAAATGATTGCAATAAGAAATGCAATATAAAAATATCTTTTATTCAAAATGCCATCCCCTTTAATTTCCACTTTAATAATTGGTACGTTTAACTGTAAATTAAGTTCCATAATTTCCATTTTATTAATAAATATTAAGAAATTGTTCGCCTTTCCTTATCACCTATCCTTCCTTAAAAATAAAAAAAGACAAAATCAACAAGTTAAGTTGATTTTGTCTTTTTTATTAAATGCTCTTCTATGAGCTTATAATTCGCACGTTAATACCGTGCACCTTCCTTCGACTGCCGCACATAAGCGTTACTCTTGTCGCCAGCTCGGGTTAGGCTACCCCGCGGCACATGGGTAATACCACTTAATGCTGCTTCCTTCCGGACCTGACATGGTTCATGGGTACCCATTGCGCAGGACCCAACCGTCAACACTACGTGCAAGAGGCAGACCCTACATGCGTACAGCCTCAGTAAAGGACTTCAGTCTCGCTAGAGCGGATTGCGAGTTACAGGGCACCGCTACCTCCCCACCTAGCACGGCATAAATTAGTATACTTCATTTCACACTAAAAATGCAATGTTTATATGTGGTAGTTAGGAAAAATATGCAAAAGGGCATGTTTTTTATACCTTTCACCTCAATTCATCGGCAGGGATTATTGGGTTTCAGATCATTCACTCAACTAATTTAATGACCATAGTTATTTAAAATGTATATATTTTTACATGTCGATACGAAGGAATACCCAAGTCCGACTGAAGAAATCGGTCTTGTAAACCGACAGGTGGGTTAAACCGCGCGGGGGATCGAATCCCTCTTCCTCCCCTATTTTTTATATCGTTGAACAACTTAACTGTTACTTGTAAACGGTTTTTTTACTTTCTAAACGACTTAAGAGGTTTTCTTACCTTTTGAGTAATTTTTCAATTGACGGGCAGTATCCCTGTTTTTAGAAAGGTATTTAGCACTGTAAAACAAAAAGACTTTCAACATGACGTCGAAAGTCTTTTTATAATCTATATTTTTAAGCTTTTTGAGTGTTTTCTACATCCGTATTAAGGTTTAATTGACCTTCCCATTTAGCAATAACAAGGGCTGCTATAGAGTTACCTACTACGTTAACTACTGTACGACCCATATCTAGAATACGGTCAATTCCGATGATAAACATTAGACCCTCTGCTGGTAAGCCCATTGTCCCGAATGTAGCTAAAAGGACTACGAAGGATACTCCTGGCACACCTGCCATACCTTTTGAAGTTACCATTAACACTAACATTAACATAATTTGTTGACCGATACTTAAGTGAATGCCATACATTTGAGCAACGAATAATGCTGCAATCGCTTGGTATAAAACTGAACCATCTAAATTAAATGAATAACCTGTCGGAATTACGAATGTTGAAATATGTTTTGGTGCCCCTACCTTTTCCATCTTGTCCATAATTCTTGGAAGTACAGTTTCTGAACTTGAAGTAGAGAATGCTAAAATTAACTCTTCTTTAATTACTTTAATTAATTTAAAGATACTGTAACCAATGATTTTGGCCACAATCCCTAAAACAACAATAACAAAGAAAATCATCGTTCCATATACAGTTATTGCTAATTTCGCTAATGGAATTAGTGAAGTAAACCCGTATTTTGAAATTGTTACACCGATTAAAGCAAAAACACCAATTGGTGCATATTTCATAAATAGGTTAGTCACATAGAACATTGCATGTGAGATACCTTCAAAGAAACTTAAAGCTGTTTTTCCTCTTTCTCCAATAGCAGCGATTCCAAGGCCAAGAACAACCGCGAAGAAAATGATTGCTAACATATCCCCTTCGACCATTGCACTGAATGGATTAGTCGGAACTATGTGTAAAAGGGTTTCTGCAATAGATTTCCCTTCTTGCTGTTCTGAAGTATCAACATAACTAGAAATATCACTTTGAGCTAAATTCTCCATATTTATTCCTGCTCCAGGCTGGAATAAATTTGCAGAAACAAGTCCGATAGCAATTGCTATTAATGTCATACCGATAAAATATGCTAATGATTTTCCACCCAGTTTACCAACTGATTTTAAATCACCAACACCAGCAATTGCAACAATGATACTAGAAAGTACAATTGGTACAACAATTAATTTAATTAATCGTAGGAAAAGATCACCAAATGGTTGTAAAATACCTTGTAGTGTTTCACTACCATAAAAAATACCACCTACGGCAATACCTAAAATAAGCCCAATAATAATTTGAGTAGCTAAACTTAATTTAAACTTCATTAATTACCCCACCTTCTTGATGATTTTTAATGCGAAATATACGTTGGTAAGGAAAACAAGTATATGAATGAATTGATTTAATCCACAAAAAAAAAGCTTGTACTATCGAATAATTAAATCCCTTCATACCGTTTCCTGTAAACGCTTACGAGGTTAGCTTTCAGGTTAGGACTTCGGAAACAAAAGCCCTTTCATTAAAGAATTCACCTATAACGGAAAAATATCCGTAATAATAATTTGGGTCCCCCGCTCTTATAAAAGATTCAGCGACAATAAATCTCTATGTAAATAATATCATTATTATAGTATAAAAGTAAATCGGTAATTTACGACAGTTTAAAGACAACCTGCACGTAATACATTTACAGGTTTTTAATATTGAGACGATACTCAATTTAAATATGCCCGATTTGACTCTGCTTCATTCTTCCCTTTAATGTTCATTACACTACTTTGTGTATTTACTTATAATTTTAGTATCCCCACTTTTTTTAATTTCACCAATTTAAAAGATTATTTCAGAATAGAATTAAAATTATAAATATTTACATTTTTTAAATAATATAGTGATAGTATCTTTAGAAATAAAAGTTTTATCATTTTTTATTTCCCTTACAGATTTGCTTATGCACTTCGTCAATTTCATATTAGTGGGTAAAGGGAAATCAAACTGGTTATAATGCTTAAAAAGTCTTCTTCAACATTAGGGATTGTTAAAATTTATTGGGGAGGAACAGGTTTATGACATTGAATCGGTTATTAAGGGAAACGATTGATGAAGAGGGTAAAACAGTAATAAGGATGAAAACTTTTGAAATTGATGTCATTGCTAAGTCTTCAGGAGGCCTTGCACCTACATTAATTTACTTACACGATCATCAAGATGTTACTGACGATATTCGTGCAATTCGTTTTGGTCATCCTTCACCTTATTCTTATATTGAGGACTATGACCAATTTCAAAAGATGCTTTACAAAAGGGAAGAACAAGCAATAAACAATTTGTATGATTCCTTCAGCATTAGACCTAAAAATATGTCCATAGGTAAACAAATACTTTGGAGTTTCGGTGTTTTACTCATTATGTCTATTCCATTTTTGGTTGCACTACTTATTTTTTAAAAGGAGCATAAAACTTTAAGAGTAACTACCATACTTTTCAACAGACAATTCATCCATTTATTTTAGGATTCCCTCCTTCTTAATAAAAAACCCCTAAACAGTAGGTTATACTGTCTAGAGGTTCCATTTTAGCTACCTTTCTTAATTAAGAGTTCGTCGGGAGGAGTTAAGATTGTAAGGATGCCCTCTACAGATGTCGCGACTTGTAAAATTTGACGCTGCTCTTCCCGTATAAATCCTTCTTCTATCATTTTATTAAAATGCTGAATAAGTGCGTCGTAAAATCCATTAATATTATATAAAATGACAGGTTTATCATGTAATCCAATTTGTGACCAAGTAAATACTTCAAAGTATTCATCCAATGTGCCACAACCTCCAGGTAGTGCTATAAATGCATCAGCTAAATCCACCATCTTTGCTTTACGAACATGCATCGTATCAACAATATGAATTTCCGTTAAAGCGGTGTGTACTCGTTCCTTTGTTTGCAAATGCGTTGGCATTACACCTACAACCTCGCCATTAGCTTCGAGGGCTGCATCTGCTACAATTCCCATTAATCCGTAGTTAGAGCCACCATATACTAAACCAATTCCCTCATTAGCTAGGGTCGTCCCAAGCTCCCTTGCCTTTTCAGCATAAACAGTAGACTTTCCTAGGGCTGATCCACAATAAACAGCTACGCGCATTTTGTCACCACCCTATTCTTTTTCTTTTTATTATATTGTCTAAATATTAAGCAAATGTTATTTTCTTGCTAAATTATCGCAAAACGAAATAAGAATATTAAAGAAGCTTCTGGGACTAGCACTTTACCTTTAAACTTTATTGCCCTTTTTACTTAACTACTTGTTCCTATGGCTTGTCTTTCGACGTAGATCACTTAGTTATAAATTCAACTTTTATTTTCGAAGATGGCTTGTTTGCTTTAGCATATAGGCAATACGCTCAATAATTACTTCTATTTGTTCCGGATTTTTTACCAAGTCATAATCATTAATATTTAAACGTAGCACAGGACAGGAATTAAAGTTGTTAATCCATTCCTCATAACGATTATGCATCTCAACCCAATACTCTTTTGGCGTTTGTTGTTCCATTGTACGTCCACGTTCTGCGATTCGACTAATCACATTATCAATTGAACCTTCTAAATAAATCAGTAAATCCGGATGGGGGAAGTAGGGTGTCATAACCATTGCATCAAATAAATTTGTATATGTTTCGTAATCAGTTGGATTCATTGTTCCTTTATCGAAATGCATCTTTGCAAATATTCCTGTATCTTCATAGATTGAGCGGTCTTGAATGAACCCACCACCATATTCAAAAATACGCTTTTGTTCCTTAAAACGCTCTGCCAAAAAGTACACTTGTAAGTGGAAACTCCATTTTTCAAAGTCATCGTAAAACTTATCTAAATAAGGGTTTGTGTCCACCTTTTCATATGATGTACGGAAATTTAACGCATCAGACAGTGCTTTTGTCATAGTCGACTTCCCTACACCTACCGTACCTGCAATTGTAATAACCGTATTGGTTGGAATATGATATTTTTCTCTTAGATTCATTCTTGATGTAAACTCCTTTGTTGTAGCTTCTCATCTACTAAATTTAATACAAATTGTAAATCTTTTGGTTTTTTCACAAAATCAATTTCATCGCCATTAAGCTCGATAATTGGTATCTCAGGGTGTTTCTTTTTAAAATACTGAATAAACTCATGATAATCTACTGCTAATTGCTTCATGTAGTCTCTAGTGATCATTTTTTCAAATTCGCGCCCACGCATTGCAATTCGATTCATTAAATTCTCTAAACTAGCATGTAAATAAATAATCATATTTGGGCGTGGCATATCTGCTGTTAGAATGGAATAAATCGCTTCATACTTTTCATATTCAACGGGATTTAACGTTCGCTTTGCAAAAATTAAATTTTTAAATATATGATAATCTGCAACAACTGGAGAACCTGTGTTAACAATTTGATTTTTCACATCGGTTAATTGTTTATATCGATTACAAAGGAAGAACATCTCCGTTTGGAAACTCCACTCTTCAATGTTTTCATAAAACTTCCCAAGAAATGGGTTTTCATCAACTATTTCCTTAAGTAAGTTATAGCCAAATGTGTCGGATATCGCCTTCGATAAAGATGTTTTTCCAACACCAATCGGACCCTCTACTGTAATAAATGGTACAGGCATGAGAAGTCCCTCCTTTAAGTCTAAATTCGTCAGTATTTTTCATTTTAACATAGCTACATATTGAAAAACATAGATAGAGTTTGACGATTAAAGGCAATTTATATATTGAACAACAAATATTACTAATCTCACTTCTTTTAAAATAGAAGGACTATATTTTTTACTGTTTTCAGCTTAAGAACATTAAATGTATTTTAATGAGTCCCATGTTACACTATCAATCAAGGAGAGATGGACGTGGTAATTTTTAATAAAGACCAACACTTTATGCAAGAAGCAATAATCGAGGCAAAAAAGGCTGCTTCTCTAGGGGAAGTACCCATTGGGGCAGTCATTGTCTATAAAGATGAAATTATTGCACGTGCGCACAATTTACGAGAAACCTCACAAAATGCAGTAACACATGCAGAATTAATGGCCATTCAACATGCGTGTGAGATATTAGGAAGCTGGCGACTTGAAGAAACAACCCTTTACGTATCACTAGAACCTTGTCCAATGTGTTCCGGTGCTATTTTACAATCAAGGGTACCTAGGGTTGTTTACGGAGCTCGAGATTTAAAGGCAGGGTGTGTCGATTCATTATATCGTTTGTTAAATGATTCCCGTTTCAATCATGAATGTGAAGTAATAGAAGGCATATTAGCAGAGGAATGCGGGCAATTATTAACTGATTTTTTTAGAGCCATACGTGAACGTAAAAAAGAGGAAAAAAAACGAAAACAACTGTTACAAGGAGATTCGTGATTTAGTTGTAGAACTTAATAATTTCTTTAAATTAGATAAAGTCGAATTCCCTAAACAATTGGAATTCGACTTTTTAGCAAGACGTAACTTATTTAAACTTTTCCATATATTTTTCTAATCTATTCATAGCTTCTTCTAAGTCCTTCATTGACTTGGCAAAAGAGATTCGTATATACCCTTCTCCAAAATCTGAAAAGGCACTCCCCGGAACGGTTGCGACCCCTTGTTCTTTTAATAGGTCCACGCAAAAATCAAACGACTTCATATTTGTACGTTTAATTGAAGGGAAAATATAAAATGCGCCTTGTGGTTTTACTACATCGATGTTCATATCTACTAAACGTTTATATACAAAATCTCGTCTCGCCTTATACTCGTCTCTCATTTCAATTGGATCATCTTTTCCAACTGATAAAGCCTCAATCGCTGCATATTGACTTATACTCGATTCACAACTTAAGAAATATGCAATCACTTTTGTGATTTCTTTAGAAATATAGGCTGGTGCTAAAGTAAAACCAATTCTCCATCCAGTCATTGAATGTGACTTTGAAACACCATTGACTACGATTGTTTTATCACGCATTCCTTCGTATGAGGCGATGGATTGATGTGTTTTATCGAAAATAAGTTCACTATATATTTCATCTGAAATAACAAAAATCTCTTTTTCTTTTAGAAGTTTTGCAATTTTTTCAAGTTCATCACCTTCAATAATTGTTCCAACTGGATTTGCAGGTGAACAAAGCATGACAGCTCTAGTTTTTTCTGTTAGATGTTTCTCAATTAATTCAGCAGTTAAGACAAAATCAGTTGAAATTGTATCTACATAGACTGGTACACCACCAAAGATTTCAATGATTGGAACATAGCCGGGATAGGCAGGGGCGGGCACGATCACTTCTGTTCCCTCATCTAAGATTGTTCGTAATACGGCTGTAATAGCGCCAGATGCACCATGTGTGACAACAATTTCATCTTGAGGGTTGTATAGCAGATTATATTTTTCCTCATAAAATTTCGAAATAGCATTCCGCAATTCAAGTAAGCCCGCGTTAGCTGTGTACGATGTATGATTCTGGTCAATTGCTTGTTTTGCACTTTCCTTTACGTGATTAGGTGTTGGAAAGTCTGGTTGCCCAATCGTTAGATTTATTGCATTGGGGTAATCCACTAACATATTTGTAAATTTCCGGATTCCGGAAATTTGTTGTTTACTTAAGTTCTTGTAAAGTAAGTGCTCCACAGTGTTGTCTCCTTTATACAAAGTAAAATAATTTACTTTATAGATAAAATTTATATTAATTATAATCCTATCTATAAAATTTGTAATTAGTTAAGGTGCCCTCAAGTAGAGAGCACCTATTTTAACATTCAATATATACTGAAGATACAACAAATGAAGCTTCCGTTTTTTCTCTTACTTCATCTATGGTTACACCTGGAGCTGTTTCAATAAGCACCATGCCTTGTTCTGTAAAATCAAATACAGCTAAATCTGTAATTAAGCGATGTACTACGCCTTTCCCCGTAAGTGGAAGAGAGCATGTCTTTTTAACTTTATGTTCTCCGTGTTTTGAGACATGTTCCATAATTACAATGACTCGTTTTGCACCGACAACGAGATCCATTGCTCCACCCATTCCTTTCACCATCTTACCTGGAATCATCCAGTTTGCTAAATCCCCTGTTTCTGATACTTCCATACCACCTAAAATAGCCAAATCAATATGGCCTCCCCGGATCATTGCAAAAGATTCCGCGCTATCAAAAAACGAAGCACCTGGAACAACTGTTACAGTTTCTTTCCCAGCATTAATTAAATCTGCATCCACCTCGGCTTGTGTTGGATAAGGACCTATTCCAAGCAAGCCATTTTCAGATTGCAATAACACATTAATATCAGATGGGATTTCGTTTGCTACTAAAGTTGGCATACCAATCCCTAAGTTAACATTCATACCATCCTTAATTTCTTTTACAGCACGCCTAACAATTTGTTGTCTTGTATTTGCCATTCTTAGACCCCCTCCCCAGCACGTTGTAGAGTTAAACGCTCAATTCTCTTTTCATAATTTTGACCTAATACAACTCGTTGAACATAAACGCCAGGGGTATGAATTTCATCAGGATTTAATTCACCCACTTCAACAATTTCCTCAACCTCGGCAATAGTAATCTTTCCTGCAGCTGCCGCCAATGGGTTAAAATTACGAGATGTTTTTCTAAAAATGAGATTTCCGAGTTTATCAGCCTTCCATGCTTTTACAAGGGCAAAATCACCAACTATAGCTTCTTCCATTAAGTACTCTTTTCCATTGAAATGGCGAGTTTCCTTTCCCTCTGCTATCGGTGTCCCAACACCAGTTGCAGTATAAAAGGCAGGAATTCCTGCTCCACCTGCTCGAATGCGCTCCGCTAGGGTACCTTGGGGCGTTAGTTCTACTTCAAGCTCTCCACTTAAAAATTGCTGCTCAAATATTTTATTTTCACCTACATAGGAGGCAACCATCTTTTTTATTTGTTTATTTGCAAGAAGTAAACCCAGACCCCAATCATCTATACCACAATTATTACTCACAATCGTTAAATTTTTTGTGCCTTGTTTTTTTAGTGCTTCAATACTTTTCTCAGGTATACCACATAATCCAAATCCACCGACAACAATCGTTTGTCCGTCCTGGATATCTTTTATTGCTTCGTCGATAGAATCCCAAACTTTCCCCTTCATCTATAAGCCCCCTACAACTAATTAGTTATCCACAACCCGTACTTTGTTTCAAAGTAATGAGGTTATCCACATGTTAATAACTTTATAATTTTATAGTCTTTAAATATATATTCATAAAATCTACTAAATATTATTTACTGTAGTTATCCACAGCTTTGTAATTTATTTACCACTAACTTTTAGTACCTAAACCACCTAAACAAATTGAGTTTTGATTGTGTAAACCATATTCTCAATTAATCATATTTTTCACAAAAAATTCGTAATTTGAAGTGTGCCTTAAAATTATGAAAGGAGTGTAATACAGTGAAGTTTTTAACGAAGATATCAAATACCATTATGGAAAGGTATCTACCGGACCCTTACATCTTTGTAGCAATATTGACTGTATTAGTGCTGTTCCTTGGTATAGTTCTAACACCCTCATCGCCTTTGGATATGGTTGTGTATTGGGGAGATGGATTCTGGGGATTACTTTCATTCACAATGCAAATGGTCATTGTACTAGCTGCAGGACATGTTTTAGCAAATAGTCCAATATTCAAGAAGGTTTTATCATCGATTGCAAGCAAAATTAAGACTCCAAGTATGGCCATTATTATTGTTACATTTATCTCTTTAATTGCTTGTTGGATTAACTGGGGTTTTGGGTTAGTTATTGGGGCTTTATTTGCAAAAGAAATTGCACGTCATGTAAAGAAAGTTGATTACAGACTCTTAATTGCTAGTGCATACTCTGGATTTATTGTTTGGCACGGTGGTTTAGCAGGGTCCATTCCACTATCTGTTGCGACAGAAGGTCATCCGTTTGCGGAATTAATGGGGGTTGTTCCAACTTCTGAAACAATCTTTACTCCGTATAATTTATTTATCGTAATTGTCATTGGTTTAACTTTACCGTTCTTTAATCGTTGGATGATGCCAAAAGAAGAAGATGTAGTTGAAGTAGATCCTAGTTTATTAGTAGAAGAGGAACCAACTTTCCCTCCTGCAGAAAATACATTTGCTTCTCGTTCAGAAAGAAGCTATGTTCTAACAGTATTAATTGGACTTATTGGCGTTTCATATTTAGTTTATCATTTTGTAACAAAAGGGTTTTCCCTGGATTTAAATATTGTAAATAGTATTTTTGTAATCCTTGGAATTATACTACACGGGACACCGCAACGTTTCCTAGCAGCTGCAGGGAACGCAATTAAGACGACGACAGGGATCGTATTCCAGTTTCCGTTCTATGCCGGAATCATGGGAATGATGACAGCTTCCGGTTTAGCCGGAGTATTCTCCATATGGTTTATTAGCATTTCAAATGATTTCACTTTTTATTTATTTACTTTTTACTCTGCTGGTCTTGTAAACTTCTTTGTCCCTTCTGGTGGAGGTCAATGGGCTGTGCAGGCACCTATTATGTTAGAAGCTGCTCAACAAATGGGTGCTGATTACGCAAAAACAGCTATGGCTATTGCATGGGGGGATGCATGGACGAATATGATCCAACCATTCTGGGCATTACCAGCGCTTGCAATTGCAGGATTAAAAGCAAAAGATATTATGGGATTCTGTTTATTTGTTCTTATTTTTACAGGTGTCATTATTAGTATTGGATTCCTGTTCTTTTAACCCAACTCATTTACCATTGCATGCATATTATGATAAGGCATACCCACACTAGAAAGAAACACCTTTAAGACTGCTATGGCTACTTAAAGGTGTTCTTTTTATATTTCCCCTTCTACTTTGTAATAACAAAAATTAACGTGTGTAGATAACGTCTATTATTATAAACCGCGCAAAGTATGAAAAAGTATAGAAGGATATATAAATGTTCGCCTAAAAAAAAATAAAAAGTCACGAGTAATCTCGTGACTTCAATTTTTACTATTTACTTCGGAGCAATAACTTCCTTACCGCCCATATATGGACGAAGAACCTCTGGAATAATTACACTTCCATCTGCTTGTTGGTAATTTTCTAAAATCGCTGCTACCGTACGCCCAATTGCAAGACCTGAACCATTTAATGTATGTACATATTCTGGTTTTGCCCCTGCTTCGCGACGGAAACGAATATTTGCACGACGAGCTTGGAAATCCTCAAAGTTTGAACAAGAAGAAATTTCACGATACATATCTTGTGTTGGCATCCATACTTCTAAGTCGTATTTTTTGGCTGCTGTGAAACCAAGATCTGCCGTACACATTAATAGTTTACGGTACGGTAAGCCTAAAAGTTGAAGTACTTTTTCAGCATGACCTGTAAGTTTTTCTAATTCATCGTAAGATTCTTCTGGTTTTACAAAACGAACTAGTTCAACTTTATTAAATTGGTGTTGGCGAATAAGACCTCGTGTATCACGGCCAGCTGAACCTGCTTCAGAACGGAAACATGCACTATAAGCTGCAAATCCTTTTGGTAAAATGTCGCCATCTACAATTTCGTCACGGAAGAAGTTTGTTACAGGAACCTCAGCTGTTGGAATCATGAAGTAATCTGTATCAACCAATTTAAATACATCTTCTTCAAATTTCGGTAATTGGCCTGTACCAGTTAAGCTATCACGGTTTACAATTACAGGAGGTAGCATTTCTTCATAGCCATGTTCTTCTGCATGTAAATCCATCATAAAGCTCATTAAAGCACGTTCAAGGCGTGCCCCTAATCCACGGTAGAACACAAAACGACTTCCCGTTACTTTTGCCGCACGTTCAAAATCAACAATTTGTAAGTCTGTTGCTAAATCCCAGTGTGGTTTTGCTTCAAAATCGAATGTTGGTAGCTCTCCCCATTTAAGAACTTCTACATTATCATCTTCTGTTTCCCCTACTGGAACTGATTCATGTGGGATATTTGGCAAACGCATCATCATGTATTCAAATTTTTCTTCCACTTCACGTAACGCATGATCAAGTTGTTTAATTTCTTCTCCAACTTCGCGCATACGTGCAATAGTCTCATCCGCATTTTCCTTATTACGTTTCATGATTGAAATTTGTTCAGATACTTTATTTCTCTCTGCCTTTAATACTTCCGTTTTTGCAATTAGCTCACGACGCTTTGAATCTAATTCTTCAAACTCATCTAAGTTCCCTAAATCTTCATTTCGTGTAAGAAGGATTTTTTTCACTTCTTCAAAGTTATCGCGTACACGTCTAATATCTAACATGTTCATTCCTCCAATAGTAAGTTTATCGACTTAGAAAATAATAACCTTTTTTAGCACAGCTCATTCAAATACCTGTGCTAATGAATGAAGAGCATAAAAAAAGCCCTCATCCCCATAGAAGGGACGAGAGCTACCCGCGTTGCCACCCTAATTGATTAGACCAAAAATAAATCTAATCCACTTATACAGTAACGGCTTTTCAACCGGCCAAAGCTTACTACACCTTCAACTTGGCTACTCAAGGACGGATTCACAAGTGTCTATATTAGCTTCCACCAACCGCTAACTCTCTTAAATACACGTGCTTGTTACTACTTCCTATCATCGATTTAACAATTTTGAAATTTACCCATACTTTACTATATGGTATGTAATTTTGCAAGTGAAGTCTTTGTAAATTCATGTACCATTTCGATAAAGTATTGAAGTATACGTACATCCCCTGTCAGTTCAGGATGGAATGAACAGCCTAATAGATGACGATCTCTTGCTAGCACGATACGTTCTTCTTGTAACGCTAATACTTCTACATTCTCGCCAACTTTAACTATATGTGGTGCTCGTATAAAGACAGCAGGGATATTATCGCCAATTTCAGGAATTAATAATTTCACCTCGAAACTATCAACTTGTCGGCCAAATGAATTTCTTTCTACTGAAACATCCATAACGCCTAAATGTGGTTCATCATACCCCACAATCTCTTTGGCTAACAAAATCAGACCTGCGCAGGTACCAAACATCGGCAATCCTTGTTTTGCCAATTTTTGAATTGGTTCTAGTAAGCGATACTGGTCTAAAAGCCTCCGCATTGTTGTACTTTCACCACCAGGTAAAATGAGACCATGAATGCCATTTAAATCTTCAACTGTCTTTACAGCTACAGCTTCACAACCGAGCATATTAAGTTGTTGAATATGTTCCCTTACTGCACCTTGTAATGCTAGAACACCTATCTTAACCATTCTACCAACCACGCTCCTGCATACGTTCACTAGCAGCTAATGAAGAAATTTCAATCCCTTTCATTGGTGTTCCAAGTTCTTTTGAGATTTCAGCTATTAACTTATAATCTTTGTAATGCGTTGTTGCTTCTACAATTGCTCGAGCAAATTTTTCTGGATTTTCAGATTTAAAAATACCAGATCCTACGAAAACTCCATCCGCTCCAAGCTCCATCATTAATGCCGCATCAGCTGGAGTAGCCACACCACCTGCAGCAAAATTTACAACAGGTAAACGACCTAGGTTTTTAATTTCTAATAATAATTCAAATGGTGCTCCTAGATTTTTAGCTTCTGTCATTAGCTCGTCAGTACTCATCCCCACCACACGACGTACTTGGGCATTTACTTTACGTATATGGCGAACTGCTTCTACAATGTTACCTGTGCCTGGTTCACCTTTTGTTCGTAGCATTGAAGCCCCTTCTCCAATACGACGAGCAGCCTCTCCTAAATCTCGGCAGCCACAAACAAATGGCACTGTATAATCACTCTTTAGTAAATGAAATTCCTCATCTGCAGGTGTTAATACTTCACTTTCATCGATATAATCAACACCCATTGATTCTAGTACACGTGCCTCTACGATATGACCAATACGGGCCTTTGCCATCACTGGAATTGTTACTGCATTCAATACCTCTTCTACAATACGAGGGTCAGCCATACGAGCGACCCCACCTGCCTTACGAATATCAGATGGTACTCGTTCTAAGGCCATAACAGCTACAGCCCCTGCTGCCTCTGCAATTTTAGCTTGCTCTGCATTGATGACGTCCATAATGACGCCCCCTTTTTGCATTTCAGCCATCCCACGTTTTACTCTTTCAGTTCCTAATTGTATCATCCAATAATTACCTCCCAACTTGTATTAATTTCTAGTATAATGAAAATTGACCATACAAAAAGAGTCAATTACACAAAATTTATTAAGGTCAGTTAAGGGTGATACAAATGGACATGCTCATATTTGAACTGAATAAAGACACGGAAAAACCTTTGTATGAACAACTTTATTTAGGAATTAAAAATGCCATTATTGGCAAACAAATTGAACTTGGAACAAAATTGCCTTCTAAAAGAAAATTAGCGGAATTTTTAAATATAAGCCAAACAACAGTCGAAATTGCTTATGCTCAATTGCTTGCAGAAGGATATATTGTATCTAAACCACGTATTGGGTATTTTGTCGAGGAAATTGATGAACTGCCTTACATTCAAAGAGAACAGCAAGAACAGCCTATGTTGTATCGGGAAAAAGGCAGATTTGAAACTGATTTTCATCCCGGAAAAATTGATTCTGAATTCTTCCCTTTTACCACTTGGAGAAAGTATGCAAAGGATTTATATGACGGAACGCATAATGAGTTCTTACAAATTGGGGAACCCCAAGGGGAATACGCATTACGAACAGAAATTGCAAAATACCTTTACCAATCTCGAGGCATGATCTGCAGTCCTGAACAGATTGTTATTGGTTCGGGTACTGAACATTTGCTTCCAATGATTCTACGCTTACTTGAAAGCGATTCAAGTTTTGCACTTGAAAATCCAGGTTATTCAGCAATCCCACGAATTCAATTGCAAAATAGGGCAGTTCCAATTTCAGTCGATGAAGAAGGTTTGATTGTTGATGAGCTAAAGCGGACTGATGCTAATATTGTCTATATTACACCATCACATCAATTCCCTACTGGTGCTGTACTTTCTGCAACAAGAAGGACCCAGTTATTAAAATGGGCATCAAAAGCTGAAAACCGCTATATTATCGAAGACGATTATGATAGTGAATTTCGATATATCGGAAAACCAATCCCTGCACTCCAAGGCTTAGATAAAAACAATAAGGTTATTTATTTGAGTACTTTTACAAAGTCTTTAATGCCTTCCTTACGTGTAGCATATTTAGTCTTACCAACTACGCTCTTGGCAAAATATAAAGAACTTTTTAGCTACTATTCTGCAACGGTCCCACGGTTTGATCAACATATATTAGCTAACTTTATGAAAGATGGACATTTTGCTAAACATCTAAACCGTATGCGGAAAATTTATCGAAAAAAACATGATAAGTTAAAAACTACTTTAACTACCTATTATCCTCAAGTAACCGTGACGGGGGATCATGCAGGGATGCATATTCTTATTTCAGTTCCTTTATCAAAAAGTGAAGAAGAACTAAAAGAATTAGCAGCAAAAGACGGGATTGGAATTTATCCAGTTAAGGATTATTTAATTAAAGCAATTGATTACAAAAATCCAACATTTTTACTTGGCTTTGGTGGTATTCCTTTAGAACAAATAGAATCATCCGTTCGGAAGTTAATGAATTGTTGGAGCATTACCCCCAAAAAGGAAAAACCGCTTAAATAGCATATGCTTTTAAGCGGTTTTCTTTTATTGATCAATTAATTCAATGTTACATAGTTCGAACCAACGATCAAATTGAATGAAATAAGCTAATAGCTGTGGACCTGTCATGAGTTGCCCGTACCAAGGGACTTTAAAAGATTCCCCTCCAGATTCAATCAGTTGGTGCAATTGAGTTTTATCAAATAATTCATTTAAAATAGATTCCTTCCTTTGCACTAGCCCCTTTAGTTTTTCCTTCACACCTTCTGTATATAGAGGGTGATATGTCTTAGGATATGGATTCTTTTTTCGGTATAAAACCTCTTCAGGTAAAAGCCCTTCAACAGCTTTCCTCATTAACCCCTTCTCCATATTTCCCATATTTTTCATTTCCCAAGGAATATTCCAAAGGTATTCAACGAGACGATGATCTGCAAATGGAACACGAACCTCAAGACTTCCACCCATACTCATTCTGTCTTTTCGTTCTAACAGATTTTGCATAAAGTATCGCATGTTTAAATAAAATAGCTGTCTTTGCTTTGCTTCTTTTACACTCTCACCATCAAGTTGTGGGGATTGTTTTAATTCCCCTTCAAATACACTTTGCATATAATCTTTCAATTGAAGACGGTCTTTCCACTCTTTACGTAAAAATCCTTCTCTCTCGTTAATAGAACGAATCCAAGGGAAAGAATCATAATCCTTTTGGAACCAAGGATAACCACCGAATATTTCATCTGCACATTCACCTGATAAGGCAACCGTAAAATCCTGTTTAATGATGCGACAGGCAACTAATAAAGAACTATCAATATCCACCATTCCAGGTAGGTCCCTTATTGTCATAGCTTCCTCTAAATAATCAATTAGTTCTTGTTGTGTGATAATAATATCATGATGATTTGTTTTAAAAGTATCACTCATTTTTTTAATCCAAAATGTGTCTTGTGATACTTGAAAGTCATTTTTCTTAAAGAATTGGTCATTTCCCTCAAAATCAATAGAGTACGTATGCAACGTGCGTCCCTCTTGGTTATATGTGTTTGCTGCTATCGCTGTAATGACGCTAGAATCTACCCCACCAGATAAAAATGTACATAGTGGCACATCTGAGACAAGTTGTCTTTCAATTGTGTCTGTAATTAAAAATCTAACTTGTTCAATTGTCTCTTCAAGTGTGTGTTCATGTGTTTGACTCTTAACATTCCAATATCGCCATTTTTTTAATCCATTTCTAGAGAACTTTAATGCACATCCTGGCTCTACCTCTTCAATCCCTTTTAATATACCGTCGCCTGGTACTCTTGATGGCCCAATACTTAATAGGGCTGCCAAACCTTTTCGATCAATTTGTGGCTTTATTTCAGGATGTGCCAATAGTGCTTTTATTTCGGAAGCAAATAATAACGAATTATTGTGTATCGTAAAGAATAAAGGTTTAACTCCAAGTCGATCACGGAATAAATACAATTCTTCTTCTTGCTCATCCCAAATGGCAAAAGCAAAAATACCATTTAAGTAATCTACACATTGTTCTTTCCACTCAATAAAAGAGGTTAATAAAACTTCTGTATCTGATGTTGTTGTAAAAGTATAACCTCTTTTTAATAGCTCTTGTCGAAGTTCCTCAGTATTATAAAGTTCACCATTATATACCATTACAAATTGTTTATCTTGATGGGTTTTTGACATTGGCTGTTTTCCACCAATTAAATCAATTACTGCTAATCGACGATGCCCTAGTAAAGCATGTGCGCTGCAATAATTATTCCCATCATCTGGCCCTCTCTTACTTAGTGTTTCCCTCATATTTGTAAGAATTTGTTCCTTGTGTTTAATTGATTGTGTATAATCAATCCATCCAGTTATGCCGCACACTTTTTTCACGCCCTTTCACTCTTGTAGATTATGAAAAAAGTAGGCTAAATTTATGTTGTCCAATTAAAAAAAGGTTGTGACAATAGTCATCAGTTATACTTTTAACACATCTTTGTAAGATTACAACCGTATATATTTTAGATTCCATGAAGTAAACAAATAAACGATATAAATGTAAAAAAACAGTGTCTCAATTGTCTGAGACACTGTTTTCCTTCTAACATAGTTACGTCAATTATACATTTACTTTATATTGACTAGCTTTATACATAATGTTTATCTATTAAAATAAGCCGCCAACAAATCCTGTAATACCATCCCATACATTACCAAAGAAGTTTCCTACTCCTTGGAAGAATAGTGAGAGCCATCCAGCGCGTTCAACCGTTTGAGTTGTTACAACATCAGTAGAATACTCCTTACCATCGATAAAGCCCAAATCTTTTCCTTCTGTTCGTTCTAGAACGACTTTACCAACGACAGTGCCCTTTTTTACCTCGGCTTCAAGTGTTTCTTTTTCTAATACTAATTTAGGCTTATACAAATCTTTTTCATTTGTGTTAACTACAACTGAAATTGGCTCCTTAACTGCAATTTCAACTTCATCTTCTTTACCTTTTGTTACAGCGATTGTTTCTTTCCCTTTAAATACATAATTTGCAGGGACAATTTCTTGCTTAGAAAACTGTCCAAAACCATAATCAAATAATTTAGCCGTTTGATCAAAACGTGCTTTATAAGATCCTGCACCTTTTGAATCCACAGCATTCATTACTACTGCTATTAAACGCGTACCGTTACGTTCGGCAGTACCAGTAAAGCAATAACCAGCCAAATTTGTTGTACCTGTTTTTAAGCCGTCTACACCTTCGTACTCATACACTAATCCTGGTAACATGAAGTTCCAGTTTTCCATTTCAATTTCATCATCTGTGCCTTCGCGGAACGTCTTTTTAGCAATACTTGATGTATCTAATACCTCTGGGTGATCTTTTAATAAATGATATGCAAGCTTAGCAACTGAACGTGCTGGCATTACGTTTTCGTCCTGTGGGCCAGTCCCTTGAGGGTGCATACCAAATAAATCTGCATTATTTAAACCTGATGTGTTTACAAATTTATATCCTTCAAGACCAAGTTCTTCAGCTTTTTTATTCATTAACTTAAGAAATTCAGTTTCTGTACCTGCAATTGTTTCTGCAATTGCTACAGTTGCTGCATTAGCTGAGTAGATTGCCATTGCTTCATACAATTCTCGAATTGTATAAGTACCGTCTGCACGCAGTGGTACATTACTTAAAGCTCGGTCTTGAGACATCTTATATGTATACTCATTAACACGGTATTCTTGATCCCAAGAAACTTTGCCTGCTTTAATTGCATCTAATAGGATATATTCAGTCATCATTTTTGTCATACTTGCAATTCCTAAAGATTTATCTGCATTTTGTTCGTATAAAATTTTCCCTGAATCTGCATCAATTAAGATTGCCGCTCCAACTGTTAAACCTAAACTTGTTTCTGCACTTGTTTTTACAGGTGTTGAAACAAACATACTAAGTAACAGAATCGGAATCATAATGATGCTTAGCAATGATGTTTTCCTTACTGTTTTCACTATGAAATACCTCCAACATTTATTTAATATTTATATTATCCTTCGCAATTTTAACATAGATACTATAAGAATTGTGACAGGAATGGAATAAAAAACACTCTTTTAACGTGAACGTTAAAAGAGTGTAAAGGTTGCAATAAACAGTTCAATATAATATTGTATATTGCGCTAAAGATTTAGCTCTATTTGGTATAAATTATTGTATTGAGTAGTTTGGTGCTTCTTTTGTAATTTGTACATCGTGTGGGTGTGATTCACGTAATCCAGCACCAGTCATTCGAACAAACTGTGATTTTTCACGTAAATATTCTAAGTTAGGAGCACCGCAGTAACCCATACCTGCACGAATACCACCAATTAGTTGATCCACTGTATCTGATAGAGGCCCTTTATATGGAAGACGGCCTTCAATACCTTCTGGAACAAGTTTCTTAGCACCTTCTTGGAAGTAACGGTCTTTTGAACCTTGCTCCATTGCTCCTAGTGATCCCATTCCACGATAAACTTTAAAACGACGTCCTTGGAAGATTTCTGTTTCACCAGGTGATTCAGTTGTACCAGCAAGTAATGAGCCAAGCATTACAACATGTCCTCCAGCTGCAAGGGCTTTTACGATATCTCCTGAATACTTAATTCCACCGTCTGCAATAATTGACTTACCAAATTCACGAGCAACTGTTGCACAATCGTAAATCGCAGTAATTTGAGGTACACCAACACCGGCAACAACGCGTGTTGTACAAATAGAACCAGGTCCAATACCTACTTTAACAACATCTGCCCCAGCTTCATAAAGGGCACGAGTTGCTTCACCAGTTGCAACATTTCCTGCAATGATTTCTAGCTCAGGGTATGTCTCACGAATTTTTCTTACAGTATCAATTACCCCTTGAGAATGACCATGTGCTGTATCAATAACAATAATATCAACTTGTGCATTAACTAATTTCTCCACACGTGGCATTGTGTCATTTGATACGCCAACAGCTGCCCCAACAACTAAACGTCCAATACTATCTTTTGCAGCATTAGGGAATTCAATTACTTTTTCGATATCCTTAATTGTAATTAAACCCGTTAACTTACCTTCCTCATCAACGATTGGAAGCTTTTCAATTTTATATTGTTGAAGAATTTTTTCTGCCTCTTCTAATGTCGTTCCTACTGGAGCAGTAATTAATGCTTCTCTTGTCATAACATCTTCAATTTTTAAAGAATAGTCTGAAATAAAACGTAAGTCGCGGTTTGTAATAATACCTACTAAAGTTTGATCTTCCTCGTTATTTACAATCGGAACACCAGAAATGCGATATTTCCCCATTAAATGTTCAGCATCAAATACTTGATGTTCAGGTGTTAAGAAGAACGGATTCGTTATTACACCATTTTCTGAACGCTTAACTTTTTCAACTTCTTCGGCTTGCTCTTCGATGCTCATATTTTTGTGAATAATACCTATACCACCTTGACGAGCTATTGCAATTGCCATTTTTGATTCAGTTACTGTATCCATACCCGCACTAATAACAGGAATATTTAACTTAATTTTCGGCGTTAATTGAACTGATAAGTCCACAGTTTTTGGTAAAACTTCTGAATGCGCTGGTACCAATAATACATCATCAAACGTTAAGCCTTCTTTGGCAAATTTCGTATCCCACATTTCTAAATGCCTCCTAGTCGTAAATGAATATTAATAGTAAGTTTACAACATGTTTTCTGAGTGTCAAGAATCCTACAAAAAGAAAAACTATTCCGACTATTTAAATAGTCAAATTTACTAATGGTTACTACTATGTTTTATACTAACAACCCATAATAATACTGAATAAAAAATAATTTCTAAAGTATTTAGTGAATCTATCAACTTCAATATTTCTATAGATTCTATCAATTTTTTTACAATTCATTGTGTGAAAATTAATGGTTAATTAAGTATATGCTCTCATTTACTTAAAAAATATATTAACATATAGTACACTAATTTTTTATTTAAAGCCTTATGGAATAGATCATAAATTACTTATTTAGAGTTCCCCATATTTCTTATTTCAATATATGTTTTTGTGTCTATCTAAATATGTATATATTTCCACTCCTAGGAAAAGGTTTTCTTAATTCTTTTAACTAATCTTACTTTCTTTTGCATTTAACTAACATATACCTATGGTTCCCTTGTTTTCATGAACTTTCCAAATTAAAATAAAAAGCCTAAGCATATGCTTAGGCTTTTTATTGCGTAGCGATGTCCTACTCTCACAGGGGGAAGCCCCCAACTACCATCGGCGCTAAAGAGCTTAACTTCCGTGTTCGGTATGGGAACGGGTGTGACCTCTTTGCCATTATCACTACACTTACTTGCACATGGATGTGCTAGCTTCGACGTTGCAACATTGTTGTTGCGTTCTTAGTCGAAGTACATTAATTGAGAGCTTGTTCTCTCAAAACTGGATAAAGACATTGATTGCGTTCAAAATTTTGGTTAAGTCCTCGATCGATTAGTATTCGTCAGCTCCATGTGTCGCCACACTTCCACCTCGAACCTATCTACCTCATCGTCTTTGAGGGATCTTACTTACTAATGTAATGGGAAATCTCATCTTGAGGGGGGCTTCATGCTTAGATGCTTTCAGCACTTATCCCGTCCACACATAGCTACCCAGCGATGCCTTTGGCAAGACAACTGGTACACCAGCGGTGTGTCCATCCCGGTCCTCTCGTACTAAGGACAGCTCCTCTCAAATTTCCTACGCCCACGACGGATAGGGACCGAACTGTCTCACGACGTTCTGAACCCAGCTCGCGTACCGCTTTAATGGGCGAACAGCCCAACCCTTGGGACCGACTACAGCCCCAGGATGCGATGAGCCGACATCGAGGTGCCAAACCTCCCCGTCGATGTGGACTCTTGGGGGAGATAAGCCTGTTATCCCCGGGGTAGCTTTTATCCGTTGAGCGATGGCCCTTCCATGCGGAACCACCGGATCACTAAGCCCGTCTTTCGACCCTGCTCGACTTGTAGGTCTCGCAGTCAAGCTCCCTTGTGCCTTTACACTCTACGAATGATTTCCAACCATTCTGAGGGAACCTTTGGGCGCCTCCGTTACCTTTTAGGAGGCGACCGCCCCAGTCAAACTGTCCACCTGACACTGTCTCCTACCCCGATAAGGGGTACGGGTTAGAACCTCAATACAACCAGGGTAGTATCCCACCGACGCCTCCACGCAAGCTGGCGCTCACGTTTCTCAGGCTCCTACCTATCCTGTACAAGTTGTACCGAGATTCAATATCAAGCTACAGTAAAGCTCCACGGGGTCTTTCCGTCCTGTCGCGGGTAACCTGCATCTTCACAGGTACTATAATTTCACCGAGTCTCTCGTTGAGACAGTGCCCAGATCGTTACGCCTTTCGTGCGGGTCGGAACTTACCCGACAAGGAATTTCGCTACCTTAGGACCGTTATAGTTACGGCCGCCGTTTACTGGGGCTTCAATTCGCAGCTTCGCTTGCGCTAACCACTCCTCTTAACCTTCCAGCACCGGGCAGGCGTCAGCCCCTATACGTCACCTTACGGTTTTGCAGAGACCTGTGTTTTTGCTAAACAGTCGCCTGGGCCTATTCACTGCGGCTCTCGAAGGCTTTCACCCTCAAGAGCACCCCTTCTCCCGAAGTTACGGGGTCATTTTGCCGAGTTCCTTAACGAGAGTTCTCTCGCACACCTTAGGATTCTCTCCTCGACTACCTGTGTCGGTTTGCGGTACGGGCACCTCCCGCCTCGCTAGAGGCTTTTCTTGGCAGTGTGAAATCAGGAACTTCGCTCATACGAGCTCGCCATCACAGCTCAACGTTACAGGAAGCGGATTTGCCTACTTCCACGCCTTACTGCTTGGACGCGCACAACCAACGGCGCGCTTACCCTATCCTACTGCGTCCCCCCATTACTCAAACGGCGGGGAGGTGGTACAGGAATATCAACCTGTTGTCCATCGTCTACGCCTATCGGCCTCGACTTAGGTCCCGACTAACCCTGAGCGGACGAGCCTTCCTCAGGAAACCTTAGTCATACGGTGGATGGGATTCTCACCCATCTTTCGCTACTCATACCGGCATTCTCACTTCTAAGCGCTCCACCAGTCCTTCCGGTCTGACTTCAACGCACTTAGAACGCTCTCCTACCACTGACATCGTAGATGTCAATCCACAGCTTCGGTGAATCGTTTAGCCCCGATACATTTTCGGCGCAGCGTCACTCGACCAGTGAGCTATTACGCACTCTTTAAATGATGGCTGCTTCTAAGCCAACATCCTGGTTGTCTAAGCAACGCCACATCCTTTTCCACTTAACGATTACTTTGGGACCTTAGCTGGTGGTCTGGGCTGTTTCCCTTTTGACTACGGATCTTATCACTCGCAGTCTGACTCCCGTGTATAAATATCTGGCATTCGGAGTTTGTCTGAATTCGGTAACCCGAGATGGGCCCCTAGTCCAAACAGTGCTCTACCTCCAGTATTCTCTGGTCACGAGGCTAGCCCTAAAGCTATTTCGGAGAGAACCAGCTATCTCCAAGTTCGATTGGAATTTCTCCGCTACCCACACCTCATCCCCGCACTTTTCAACGTGCGTGGGTTCGGGCCTCCAGTAAGTGTTACCTCACCTTCACCCTGGACATGGGTAGATCACCTGGTTTCGGGTCTACGACCACGTACTCATTCGCCCTATTCAGACTCGCTTTCGCTGCGGCTCCGTCTTCACAACTTAACCTTGCACGTAATCGTAACTCGCCGGTTCATTCTACAAAAGGCACGCTATCACCCATTAACGGGCTCTAACTACTTGTAGGCACATGGTTTCAGGTTCTATTTCACTCCCCTCCCGGGGTGCTTTTCACCTTTCCCTCACGGTACTGGTTCACTATCGGTCACTAGGGAGTATTTAGCCTTGGGAGATGGTCCTCCCGGATTCCGACGGAATTTCACGTGTTCCGCCGTACTCAGGATACACTCAAGAGGGAATGAACTTTTGACTACAGGGCTTTTACCTGCTATGGCGGGACTTTCCAGACCGCTTCGTCTAATTCATTCTTTTGTAACTCCGTATAGAGTGTCCTACAACCCCAAGAGGCAAGCCTCTTGGTTTGGGCTCTTCCCGTTTCGCTCGCCGCTACTTAGGGAATCGAATAATTTCTTTCTCTTCCTCCAGGTACTTAGATGTTTCAGTTCCCTGGGTATGCCATCAAGACGCTATGTATTCACGTCAAGATACTGCTCCATTACGAACAGTGGGTTCCCCCATTCGGAAATCTCCGGATCAAAGCTCACTTACAGCTCCCCGAAGCATATCGGTGTTAGTGCCGTCCTTCATCGGCTCCTAGTGCCAAGGCATTCACCATGCGCCCTTAATAACTTAACCTAAAAAAAGTTAGTTACTGCTTCTCTAATAAAGAGAAGACTTAAGAACTTACGATAAATTACTTGAATTTATTTCATTGCTTTCAATGTCGTTTTATCCAGTTTTCAAAGAACAATTTGG